>CAZQZF010000015.1:0-16920 GCA_964597745.1 uncultured Zetaproteobacteria bacterium | reverse complement strand
GATCGTGCTGCAGATAGGCGTTTGCAGTCTCCTGATAGGCGCTCTCACTGATGCCGTACCTGTTCGCCACGTCATCCCTGCCACGCCCTTCCATGGCTGCAATGGACTCTCTGGCATGCTTCAGACCGGCAAATATTTTACGCTGCAGCTTGGTGGTGCCAAGGCGAACAATGCTCCAGCACTTGAGAATGTAATCGTGTATGGCCGCCCGAATCCACCAGGCGGCATAGGTCATCAGTCGAAATCCACGATCAGGATCGAACAGCTTGGTGGCATGCATCAGTCCGATCGTGCCTTCCTGGATCAGATCCGTTTCAGGTAGACCGAAATGACGGTATTCCCTGGCAATGGCCGCAACCGAATAAAGATTGGCGCAAACAAGTGCACGCGCGGCAGCACGATCCTGGTGACCGTGCCAGCGACTGGCCAGACGATATTCTTCCTCTCTGCTCATTCGTGGAATGCTCCGGATTTCACGCCTGAACAGGGCCAGACTCGACATATCCAGCGCGGGTGAAAATGACATATCTCTTCCTTTTAATTTACACGGCTTACCGTGTAAATTAGCACTCTCAGAGCGCTAGAATTTCGCGGCATTGTAAACAGCGCCTTGAATGTGTCAAACATGATGACTTCGCAAGAACTCATCAGACAGAATCGCCCGATTCAGAATTTATGCGGGCGGTCGCCAGCAGCGCCCCTATGCACCCGACTGCGCCGCCGGAAACCATCAGGAAAGGCAGCAGCCCAACGGCATGGAGATGGATACCCGCTGCGTTCAACCAGTCTGCCGAGGCGAATACCAGCGGCCAGACCAGTCCCCAGGCCAGCATACCCGCACCTATCCCGACAACCATGCCTTCGAGGACGAATGGCATGCGCACAAACCACTCGCGCGCACCCAGCAGGCGCATCAGCTCAATCTCGTCGGCGCGGGCTATCATGGTGATGCGCAGCGTATTGGAAATGATAATCGCAATGGCGAAGGCCACGATTCCCAGGCTATACAAAAGCCAATGCTTTATCTCCCGCAACCAACCATGGGCCCTGGCCAGACTGGCCTCGGATTTGTTGATCCGGGCGCCAAATCTGGCGGCCTCTATTTCAATATCGTGGAACAAAAAATCTCCTGCATCAGGTGCGGGGCTGATTTCAATGCTTCCGGGCAGGCGATCAGCCAGTTCCGAATCGCCAAGGCCGGTGTTTCCCAGCCATGTCCGCATCCAGCGGACTGTCTGTTTGTGATCAACAATGGTCACGCCCTCCACGCCAGCCAGACCGCGCAGGGATTGGGTCAGTTTGTCAAGACGCCCTTCCTGTTCATGAGGCAGGTAGACGTGATAGCGGATATCGCCTTGCCAGCCGCCAACCCATTGTTCCATAGCCTTCATGCCAAGCCAGAAGGCAGCTGCAATCCAGAGGGCGACGCACACGATCCCGAGCGCCAATACCTGATGGATGCCAAACGGAGGAAGATGAAAGCCGCCTGGCAGCCGTGGTTTTCCCCGGGATACCATGTTCATTTCAAAGCCATATCATCATCGGCCAGCAGGCCGCCGTGAAGACGAATGACGGGAGCCGGATGGGACCGGGTCAGGTGAAGGTCATGCGTCGCGAAAACAACCGTCGTCCCCTGCCGATTCAATAAGGCCAGGTAGTCAAGAACGCGCCGGGCAGTCTCAATATCCAGGTTGCCCGTCGGTTCGTCGGCCAGGATCAGGGGTGGATTGGCGCTCATGGCCCGGGCGATTGCCACCCTTTGCTGTTCGCCGCCTGAAAGCGCCTCGGGACAGGTCCACATCCTGCTTTCCAGACCAACAAAGCTAAGCACCTTGCGAATGCGTCCGGTCAGGCGATTCGATTTCCAGCCCTGCACTCTCAAGGGCAGGGCGACATTCTCAAAGACCGTACGGCGCGCCAGCAGTTTGTGATCCTGAAAGATGACGCCTGTATGACGCCTGATTCCGCGGATCTGACTTTGAGATGCCTTGCGCATATCAACACCCTGAATGATGAGTTGGCCGGATGAGGGCCGAACCGCCCCGTAAAACATTTTTAACAGGGAAGATTTGCCCGCCCCGCTTTCCCCGGTCAGATAGTAAAAACCGCCTCTTTTGAGGTCCAGCGTAATGCCCGACAGGGCCGTCATTCCCGAAGGATAGCGGAGCATAAGCCGGCGCACCCTGATCATACGCAAACCCTAGCCCGCAACCGGCGCAGTGTCAGCCTGGCCCGCACATTGCACGAAGGATGCTGAATTCAGGGCTGGTCTCGCACCGGCCAGCCATTGGGAGATGCAGTCCTGGATCATTCATCAATAATCCAGGTTAAATTCCCTGACAGAGTAACGGTCTTTTGCCGTTATATCCCTGAAGGTTAACAGTAATGGTTTTCCGTTATAGATAGTTTCAGAGAGCCATTGCTGCTCGGTTTCGATCTCTGCTTCGCGCACTGCCCTGCTCCACACGCCTTTCTTCTGTTTCCCCTGCTGATTGGTATAGGCGAAATTAGACAGCCACCGATAGCCACGCGCTTTTAACGTATCTTTTTTTTCAAAGGGCGCGCGTACGGCAAAAAAACGGCGGCTTTTTTCCCGGGCGCGGACCAGCAGCATGGCCATGGCCAGTTTACCGGAACAGGGCAGGGATCGGGTCAGCAGATGCAGCGTGGCCTGTGCATCATTGAGAGCCCGGTGTCCATCGAAGAAAAATCCCAGCTTGTAGGCAATGTAATCAAGTTTGAGGCTGGTAATATCTTCATCCTGCCAGGTAATATCATTAAACGTGCAGGCCCAGTTTGTTTTGCTGCTTACAGGCAGACGCCGCTCAAGAATTTGGCGGTCAAAGGCTGCATTATGGGCAATGATCAGGTCCGCTTTTGCAAACCACAAGTTAACCTCATTATCATCCAGATGCTGACCGGCCACCATTTCATCCGTGATGCCGGTGATCTGTTTAACGATATCTATCAGCGGCTCGCCAGGGTCTTCAAGACCGTCATATCTATGCAAAATACGGTAAACCAGGCCGGAGCCTGCATCATATTCAAAGGCAACAAATCCCAATTCGATAATTTTGTCTCTGTCTGTATCCAGGCCCGTGGTTTCCGTATCAACCACCACCCCGATTCGGGCTGTTCCAGGCTCTCCCGGCAAGTAGCAGCCGGGAGGATTCAGGCGCTGAATCACCCTATACTGATCCGACCTTTCCAGATGCTGAATTGCCTCGGTATCGTTCATATTATCACCCCGGAGTTAGCTTGGACTATTCACAAATACTGCCGCGCTGATTTCGTTCAGGAAGGTCTCACCGTAACGGGATAGCTTGGTCTGGCCAACCCCGGAAATTTCCAGCATTTGATCTTTAGTGACAGGTTTGACGATGGTCATTTCAGTGAGCGTTTTGTCCGGAAAGATGACGTAGGACGGCACGTTCTGTTCCTTCGCCAACCTGTTTCTGAGTGCGCGCAGCGCTTCGAACAGCAATTGATCCTGAGCCGGCAGCTCCTGTAACGACAACCGGCTGGATGCGATCGTTTTCTTTTTCTTCGCTTTCGATGGCTTGCGCAATTTTCTCAGCATTACGATCCGCGGCGTTTCGCCGCGTTTGAGCAGCGGCCATGCCTTTTGCGTCAACTTGAGCACGCCGTAACCCTCCGTGTCGGTAGCCAGATAACCATGGGCGATCAACTGGCGGAAGATGCCGCGCCATTCGGCGCTACTGTGTTCACCGCCGATGTCGAAGGTGGAGAGTTTGTCGTGAGCGTTGCGCCGGATGCGCTCATCGTTCTTGCCGGTAAGGATGTCGATGACGTACTGCGCACCGAAGCGTCCATGCGTACGGTAGACGCAGGATAGCGCCTTCCGGGCGGCAATGGTGGCATCCCATGTTTCGGGTGGATTCAGACAATTGTCGCAATTGCCGCATGGCGCATCCAGTGTTTCGCCGAAATAGGCCAGTAACGCCTGCCGACGGCAACTGGTCAGTTCGCACAGACCAAGCATGGCGTCCGTCTTCCTGAGCATGACGCGCTTGAACCGCTCACCGGCATCACTCTTTTCCGTGAACAGGCGCAAGTTGATCACATCTTTTAGCCCATAGGTCATCCAGGCATTGGCCGGCAGGCCATCGCGACCGGCGCGCCCCGTCTCCTGATAATAGGACTCGATATTCTTCGGCAGGTTCATATGGGCGACAAAACGCACATCCGGCTTGTCAATGCCCATGCCAAAAGCAATGGTGGCGACGATTATCAGGCCGTCCTCGCGCAGGAAACGCTGCTGATTGCGTGAGCGGACACCCTGACTCAAGCCCGCATGATAGGGCAGGGCCGTACGTCCCTTCCGGCTTAACCACTCGGCTGTAGCCTCGGTATTCTTGCGGGTCAGGCAATAGACAATGCCGGCGTCATCGGCATGATTTTGTTCGAGGAAGCGCCACAAGGCATCGCGGCTGTTGCCGGTTTCCGCAATGGCATAATGGATGTTGGGCCGATCAAAGCTGTTGATGTACACCCTGGCCTGCCGCAGGGACAGTTGATCGATGATCTCGCCGCGCGTGCGCTCGTCCGCGGTGGCCGTCAGCGCAATGCGCGGCGCCTTCGGATAGCGCCTGTGCAGCATGGACAACTGCTGATATTCCTTTCGGAAATCATGTCCCCACTGGGAAACGCAGTGCGCCTCGTCAATGGCGAACAGGGCAATCTCACACCGGTCGAGGAGCGTTAGCATGTGTTCGTTCAGCAAACGCTCGGGCGCCATATATAACAGATCAAGTTTCCCGGCCAGAAGATCCTGTTCGACCAAACGCTGCTCACCCGGATGCAGTGTGGAATTCAGGAAAGCCGCCTTGATCCCCAGCTGTCTCAGGGCATCGACCTGATCCTGCATCAGGGCTATGAGCGGGGAAACGACAATGGCAGCGCCCCTGCGAATCAGGGCGGGGATCTGGTAACAGATGGATTTTCCACCCCCGGTCGGCATCAGGGTCAACACATCCTGGCCGCTGATCAATGCCTCGATAATCTCCGCCTGATGATGGCGGAAATCATCATAACCGAAAGTTGATCGCAGAATATCACGAGCTTTCTTCATCGACCGAATTATACACATCCTGGAAAAATCAGTTACCTTCCAACTTGAACTATCCGCATTGACTTCACTCCTTTTATCAGGTGGAGAAAATCCGGATGGAAGATTATGCTTCGCATACTTTTTTCGGGAGAACGCTCTGATGGAGATTGATGTCAAGAAGGTAGCGATGCTGGCCCGCATTCGGCTTACGGAGATTGAGGCCTCCGAACTTGGGCCTCAGCTTAAAAATATCCTTGGCTATGTAGATAAATTACAGCGGATCGACACGAAAGGCGTCACCGAAACAGCGCATCCTCATGACGCCGCCATGCCCCTGCGCGCCGATGTGGTATCCAACACAAACCGGCGCGACGCCCTCCAGACCCCTGCCCCGGCCGTCGATTCAGGTCTCTATGTCGTACCGAAGGTCATTGAATAGATGCCGTTCTCCAGTCTTTCCGAATTGAAACAGCGGCTGGATAGCGGTGAGCTCAGCGCCAGGGCGCTGGCCGCCATGTTTCTGGATCGCATTGAAACCTTTAGTGAACTGAATGCCTTTGTGGATATTAACCGCACCGCAATACTGGCAGCGGCTGAAGCGTCAGACGCCTACCGGGCCAGGAATGATCCGCGTCCGCTGGAAGGGCTTCCGGTTGCCGTCAAGGACATCTATTGCACCACTGATTCTCCAACCACATGTTGTTCCAATATCCTCAAGGGCTTCGTGGCCCCCTATGATGCGCATGTCATTACCCGCTTGCGTTCGGCTGGCGCCGTGCTGCTGGGAAAGACGAATATGGATGAATTCGCTATGGGCTCATCCACCGAAACTTCGGCCTTCGGACCGTGCCGCAATCCCTGGAATACCGATTGCATCCCCGGCGGTTCATCCGGCGGTTCGGCGGCTGCCGTCGCTGCCGGTCTTGCGCCGGCGGCGCTTGGCACTGATACAGGCGGTTCCATCCGCCAGCCCGCCGGTCTGACGGGAACCGTCGGTATGAAACCCACCTATGGCCGGGTCTCACGACGCGGAATCATCGCCTTTGCCTCATCACTGGACCAGGCCGGCCCAATGACCCGTTCCGTGCCGGATGCCGCTCTGATCGCCAGTGTAATCTCCGGCCATGACCCCATGGATGCCACCTCGGTTGCGAATGCCCCGGCTGTGAACTGGCTTGCCGCCTCTCAAGATCACGGTATGGAAGGTCTGAAAATCGGCCGGCCCGGAGAGTATTTCGTGGACGGCATGCACCCCGGAGTGCGCAAGGCCGTGGAGGCGGCGCTTGCCCAATGCGAGAAGATGGGCGCCCGGATCGTGGACATCTCTCTGCCTCACACGGAATGTGCGGTGGCTGCCTATTATGTGATCGCCCCCTCCGAGGCCTCTGCCAATCTGGCGCGCTACGATGGAGTTCGCTTTGGCCGGCGCTGCGCGGATCCAAAGGACCTGGACGATTTGTTTACACGCAGCCGTGATGAAGGCTTTGGCGCTGAGGTGAAACGCCGCATCCTCACCGGCACATTTGCGCTCTCCTCCGGCTATTATGATGCCTATTACAAGAAGGCGCAAAAGGTGCGCACCCTGATTCGTCAGGATTTTCTTGATGCCTTCGAACGGGTGGACATCATCGCCACCCCCACCTCCCCCGTGCCGGCCTTCAAGATCGGTGAAAAGACGGATGATCCGCTCACCATGTATCTTGCCGACATCTTTACCATCGCCCTGAATCTGGCGGGCCTGCCCGGTCTTTCACAGCCCTGTGGCTTCGCGGATGATCTGCCCGTGGGCCTGCAGTGGATTGCTCCGGCCTGGCGCGAGGATCTCCTGCTCTCCGCGGCCGGCGCCTATGAAGCCGCCACCGATTGGCACAGACAACATGCGGCCGCTTTTGGCGGGGGTGTGGCATGAGTTGGGAAACTGTTATCGGCCTTGAGGTCCATGTCCAGGTCAATACCAGGACCAAGGCCTTCTGCGGCTGCTCTACCGACTTTGGGGCCGAACCGAATACGCATACCTGTGCGGTCTGTCTGGGTATGCCCGGACAATTGCCCGTACTGAACATGGAAGCCGTAAAAAAGAGCGTGCTGACGGGTCTGGCCATTAACGGTCGGATCAATCTGGAATCCAGGTTTGATCGCAAAAATTACTTCTACCCGGACCTGCCCAAAGGCTACCAGATCACCCAGTTTTCCCTGCCCCTGGTGGAGCACGGGCATCTGGACATCCCCGCTAAAGGAGGCGAAAAGCGTATCGGCATCACCCGCATCCACATGGAAGAGGATGCCGGAAAGAGCCTGCATGAGGGACTGGAAGGGGTTTCCCATATCGATCTGAATCGCGGGGGCATCCCTCTGATGGAGATTGTCTCTGAACCGGACATGCGTAGCGCCGATGAGGCCGTTGCATATCTGAAACAGTTGCACCAGATGATCCGTTTTCTGGGTGTTTCGGGCGCCAACATGGAAAAGGGACAGTTCCGATGCGATGCCAATGTCTCCGTTCACCATGCAGGCACGCCGTTTGGTACGCGCGCGGAGCTTAAAAACCTGAACTCCTTCCGCTTCATCAAACAGGCCATTGAATACGAAGTCATGCGCCAGATCGAAGTGATCGAGGATGGCGGCGAGGTGGTTCAGGAAACACGTTTATATGACTCGGACAAAGGAGTGTCCCGTTCCATGCGCAGCAAGGAAGAGGCACATGATTACCGCTATTTTCCGGAGCCGGATCTGCCGCCGTTGCGCCTGTCCGCCGAAGAGGTGGAAGCTATCAGGGCCGGCATGCCTGAACTGCCTGGACAGATGCGCAAGCGATTTGAGTCTGAATATGGTTTATCGTCCTATGATGCGGACGTACTCTCCACGAGTCGGGAACTGGCCGCTTACTATGAAGACCTCGTTGCCGCGCACCCCAGTGACGCGAAACGTGCCGCCAACTGGCTGGCCAATGAATTACTGGGACGTCTTAAAGAGCGAGGGGAAGAGATCTCATCCAGCCCTGTCAGTCCCGGGGCCATGGCGGAACTGCTCGACCGTATTGCCGATAACACTATTTCCGGCAAGATTGCCAAGGATGTACTCGATTTGATGCTGGAAACAGGCCAGCATGCCGATGACATCATTGAAGAAAAGGGCTGGAAACAGGTCACCGACCGGGCCGCCATCGATGCCATTATCCTTGATGTCATGGCCGCAAATCCGGGACAACTCGCCCAGTATCGCGCCGGCAAAGACAAGCTTTTGGGCTTTTTTGTCGGGCAGGTGATGAAGGCCAGCAGGGGAAAGGCAAATCCGGCTGCGGTTAATGAACGATTACGAGATTTACTGACACAAGATTAATATTCGCGAGGTAGTTTTCTCCGCGCCTCCGCGCCTCCGTGGTAAAAAGCAGGATGGGAATGAATAGATTACGGATAAAAAACAGGGGACGATGGCTCCGGGGAATTCTGTTTGCCGGCATCGTGGCCTTTGTAGCGATAGCCGCCTTTGTTCTGGGGCGCTTGGATGCAGATCAGCTGGGAAGCGAGATTGCACATAACCTGGCCAGGGTTATTCAGAAGCAGATTCAATTCAGGAGTGCGGAATTTTCATTCTCACATGGTTTCGGTCTGGTATTACATCAGGTTGAGGTAAGCGGAACCGGCCCGGGAGGCTGGGGATTGGCGGCTGGAGAAGTGGATGTAGTGCCCCGGTTGATTCCCCTGCTGACGGGTTCTCTGCGTTTTGAGTCGGTCTTTATTTTCTCTCCAAAAATATCCATAGCCGCGGGGTTCAGACCAGCGCTAATTTCCCTTCCTTTTGGTTTTGGACTGGAACGCCTGAATATCCGTAAAGGAAGTTTGCTACTTTCCAGCGGAAAGAGCTTTGACCACGTTTTGCTGGATGTGCGTAACATCTCATACAATGATGAGATGCTTTGGGAATTGCAGGCCAGAACCGGCGGCAAGATGTTGCAGTCCAATGGACGCGCAAGCATTATCCATGGAAACATCTCTACGGCATTTGGTAAACTTGGCGTGGAAGGGGTCCCTGTCCGGGCGTTTATTAAAAACCGGGGACTTGGCTTGTTCAAATCCGATCATCTGAATATCAATCTTACATTTGATCTAGCCAGGGACGGTAAGTGGAGCGCCTCCGGAAATGTTGGTCTGCGGACAAAGACGAAAACCCCGCCCCTTAACCTGAGAGGAAAATTTGATGGCGACACATCCAGTGGCCGAATTTCCTGGCATGACAGCTTTATCCAGATTAGCAAACAGACAGTCATGGAAACCAGCGGCCAATACGATGCGGATGGCAGTTTTCAGGCCACAGTACGTACCAAAGATGCCAGATTGGAAAACATACTTACAGCGGCGCACCGGAATTTGCCATTACGCGGTGAATTTGATCTGGATAGCAAAATAATATGGAAAGATGGCAAACGGCTTAGCCACGGCAAGGCCGCCTGGCGTTCAATAACCTGGGAACATATCCCGATTCCCGAAGCAAAGGCGGTTTATGGCGGGCTGCGTATTGACCCGGATGGGGATAAACGGATTGACTGGCTGGAACTGCATCATGGAAAAGGGCCGGGAAGGATCAGTCTGGAATCGATTCATCTTCATAACGGGGATTGGTCTGCCTCCGCCAAGGCAATAAGCGTGAAAGACTGGTGGGTGGATGTAGCTAATGCAATATCGGCGCTTGCCGGCGTTCAACCATCATGGAAAGGATCCGGAATCATCAATGGCGAGGCTACGATCGGCTCAGCCGATAAACATTTGGCAATTTCAGCCCATTGGGATGCGGGTAAGGCGGCAATTGGCTTTGCATCCATTTTTGACAAGCCGGAGAATATTCCGGCTTCCGGCGCCATCGCATATGAAAACAGGGAGGGTGATAAGCAATTCATGCTTGACAAGCTTCTGCTGGGGCAATCCACGATCTCCAGGATACAATGGCAGGAAAAAGATGGGCTTCAGCAATTTTCTATTGAAGCGGAAAATCTTGATTTTTCCGAAGGGAAACACCTTAAAATTAATCTTCCCGAAGGCATTCGAGCATTGCATGGAACAGTCAGGGGCGCGATAAGATCCAGCCGAAATGCACGGAAGAGTGATCTGACAGGCTGGCAGGGGTGGATTCGTTCCCTGAACGGCAGGTTGAAACTCACCGATTTCGGGGATGAAGGTTTTACGCTGGATGGTTTTATACTTATAAAAAACGGAGAAGCTTCAAGCCCTCGCCTGCAATGGAAATCTCAAGACCAGACCGCCATGCTCCGGGGAGCGGTCGACCTGTGGCTCCTTTCAGGAGAGGTTTATGTGTGGAATGCCTCCTTGAATGTAGATCAGGCCATGCTGCCTTCATGGTTTCAACAGGCTGATCTGCACGGGGGCTTTGGCCTTACACGGCTGAACTGGCTGGGAAACATCTGGACGGATACCTACAGCGGATATCATTTGAAATCCGGATTGCTGCACTTGAGCGAGGCCAAAGGACATCTGGCTGGAGGAGAAATATATTCACCCGGTCTGGATTTGAATTTTTCACGGCAGCCTGTTCTGTTTCATGGGCCATTGTCCGTGAAAAACATCCGTCTGGATAAATTATCCCCCGGTCAAGAAAGCAGATTCGTGACTGGAACTCTGTCTGCCAGGGCTGAAATGCAGGGGGCTGTGCGGAACTGGCATGAGTGGCAGGGCAAGGGCGAATTGAGCATTGAGCGGGGATCATTTATCGGTATCGATTTTCTGAACAAGGTTTATTCATTGATTGGAATACCTCAGCAGAAAGAGAAAGAGAGCACCCCCTTCCTGCACCTGAACACTCAATTTGAACTCAGGGACGGCTCATTCATTTTTTCAAATTTCCAGTTCCAGTCGCCGGCTATTGAAGCAAGCGGCAAGGGAATGATTCGACGGGATAACGATACGGCAGCCAATCTGGACATCAGCCTGCCAGCGACAATCGGCAATGGTGACAGGAAGCCTCATAACGGGACTCACATCCCGGTTCGTATCAGTGGAGTCTTTCCCGGGATTTCCATGCAGGAGGTCAAACCATCCGGGCAGCCTTCTCATCCTTGAGCAATGATCCTGACCCGCATATTGCACGAAGGCTGAACCGTTCAAGGCGCTTCAGAAATCCGGCCACAACGTGTACCTTTCGTTGATGTCTATTTCAAATCTGACAGCCCTCTCGCCCCTGGATGGCCGCTATGCCGGGAAACTCACCGATCTGCGCCCGGTTTTCAGCGAATGCGGGCTGATTCGCACCCGTATAACTGTTGAAATTCGTTGGCTGCAAATACTCTCCGAATGTCCGGACATCATCGAACTACCACCTTTCTCTGAACAGGAGAACCGCTTTCTGGATGAAATCATCCTGAATTTCTCGGAAAAGGATGCCTTACAGGTTAAAGAAATCGAGAAAACCACCAACCATGATGTCAAGGCGGTGGAATATTTTCTGAAGGAAAGGGTTCTGACTCATCCGACGCTGGCTCAGCGCGCCGAATTTATCCATTTTTCCTGCACATCGGAAGACATCAATAACCTCGCCTACGGTCTTATGCTGATCCAGGCTCGTGATAGCGTGTTGATTCCCGTTCTGGACAGAATTATCAAAGAAGTGAAGGCCGGGGCGATTGGCATGGCGGACAAGGCCATGCTTTCCCGTACGCATGGCCAGACAGCATCGCCAACCACCATGGGCAAGGAATGGGCCAATGTCGCTTACCGCCTGCACAGACAACGCAGCCAGATTTCAAGTATACCTGTCCTCGGCAAGATCAATGGCGCCGTCGGTAATTTCAATGCCCATCTGGCCGCCTATCCGGATGTGGACTGGCAGGCGATTGCGAGCCGGTTTGTCAAGCAACTGGGCCTGACATGGAATCCTTATACGACCCAGATTGAGCCCCATGATACCATTGCAGAGCTGAATGACGCCTTTGCCCGGCTGAATACCGTGCTTATCGATTTCTGCCGCAATCTATGGGGATATGTCTCTCTGGGTTATTTCAGCCAGCAGCTGGTAGCGGGAGAGGTTGGCTCCTCCACCATGCCGCACAAGGTCAATCCCATCGATTTTGAAAACGCCGAGGGCAATCTGGGCCTGGCCAATGCCATACTTCGCCACATGGCGGAAAAACTTCCGATTTCCCGCTGGCAGCGGGATCTTTCCGACTCCACTGTTCTGCGCAATCTTGGCTCCGGTCTTGGTTACAGTCTTCTGGCCTGGCAATCGATTCTTAAAGGTATGGCCAAACTGAAGCTGGATGAAGGTCGGCTGGCCGAGGATCTCGAGGCAAGTTGGGTAGTGTTGGCCGAGGCTATCCAAACGGTCATGCGCCGCTATGGCCTTAAAAATCCATACGAACAGATGAAGGATCTGACTCGGGGAAAGACCCTTACTGCGGCGAGCCTGAATGACCTGATCGTGGATTTGGCTATTCCTGATGCCGCCAAAAAGCAATTGATGGAATTGACCCCCGCCCGGTACATCGGCAATGCCAGAATTCTGGCGGAAAATATTGAAAATTGTATAAAAAAATCAGGCTTCCCGGATACGTAATTCCTTAGGCAGATTAAACGTGACGTTTTCCTGCATCACACGTAGCAGCTCTGGATCGGCAGCGCCAAATTCCTTCAGGCGCTTCACCACTTGCAGCACCAGAATCTCCGGTGCTGAGGCGCCCGCTGTAAGCCCTACGCAATCGACTCCATGTAACCAGTCCTGTTGGATGTCCTTTGCGGAATCAATAAGATAGGCATCAGCGCCCTGACGGATGGCCACCTCCCTCAGGCGATTGCTATTGGAAGAGTTTCTGGATCCCACTACGAGAACGACCGAACATTTCTTTGCCAGCTGTTTTACAGCCTGTTGACGGTTGCTTGTTGCGTAACATATATCCTCTTTTTTCGGATGATGGATGTTTGGAAACCGTGACTTAAGAGCGGCAACCACTTCGGCGGTGTCATCCACGCTCAGCGTCGTCTGGGTCAGGTAGGCCAGCATGTCCGGATCCCTCACTTTCAACCCGCTTACATCTTCCGGACTGGAAATCAACAGAACAGCGCCGGGGGGGACTTGGCCCATAGTTCCCTCGACTTCGGGATGTCCGGCATGGCCGATAAGAATGACCTGGCAACCCTTCTGGTAGCAACGCAACAGTTCCAGATGCACCTTGGTGACAAGCGGACAGGTGGCGTCGATCATCCTCATGCCCCTGGTCCTGGCCAGGCGCCGCACTTCCTGGCTAACCCCGTGGGCCGAAAAGATCATCAGGGATCCGGCCGGGGCATCCGCCACATCATCCACGAATATT
Source organism: uncultured Zetaproteobacteria bacterium (assembly GCA_964597745.1). Classification (GTDB taxonomy): domain Bacteria; phylum Pseudomonadota; class Zetaproteobacteria; order Mariprofundales; family Mariprofundaceae; genus CAYLYU01. Next base: position 3,535 of record CAZQZF010000015.1, on the reverse strand, counting down.
GCTCCCCTGGCTCTCAGTGATTCGACAACGTAACGGTTGTGAACGATTTCGTGCCGGACGTAGACCGGGGCGCCGTAGATCTCCAGAGTACGTTCCACAACCTCAATAGCCCGATCCACCCCGGCACAAAAACCTCTGGGTTCCGCCAGTAGCACACGCATCAGCATATATCCAATATCATTGGTACAGATTATCATTGATGGGCATGAATGTGTATATTTGCACGAATGAGACGCCTGGCTCGGTTTGGTTCAGGTTGGCGGAGTTTTTGATATGGCTATAAAAGAGTTAAGCATTGGTGATTCAGCCCCGGATTTCCTTCTGCCCTGCTGGCCCGGCGGCAAAATACGGCTTTCGGAGCAACGAGGCCGGTATATCGTGCTGTACTTTTACCCCAGAGACAACACGCCGGGTTGCACCCTTGAATCCTGTGCATTCCGCGATGCAAACAGCGAATTCGAACAGACCGGGGCGGTCATTCTGGGAGTCAGCCGGGATGCACTCAAATCCCATCAGAAGTTCGCTGAAAAATTTAACCTTCCCTTCCATCTGGTCTCGGATATGGAAGAATATGCCTGCCAGGCCTATGGTGTTATAAAAATGAAAAATATGTATGGCAGACAGGTTCGAGGCATCGATCGTTCCACCTTCCTGATTGACCCGGATGGCAACATCGCCCGCATCTGGCGCAAGGTCAAGGTCAAGGGTCATGTTGAAGATGTACTCGCTACCCTTCAAGCGTTGGCAAATCATGCTTGAAGGCAGGCGCATATTGATCGGTATCGGCGGCGGTATTGCCGCCTATCGCATTGCCGAACTGGTAAGGTTGTTGAAGAAACAGGGGGCGAAAGTCCGCTGCATCATGACAAGGAGCGCAACGGAGTTTGTTTCGCCATTGACCTTTGAGGCGCTGACCGGCGAACAGGTGCATACAAACCTGTTTGACTTGACTTGCGAACGTGAGATGGGTCATATCAGGCTTGCCCGCTGGGCGGATGTATTGCTGATCGCTCCCGCCACCAGCGATCTGATTGCCAGGTTCGCGCATGGCATCGCCGATGATCTGTTGACGACTCTTTTTCAGGCCGGCAATGGCCCAATCGTGCTCGCCCCGGCCATGAACAGCGTCATGTGGGAATCTCCTGCCTGCAGGCGAAACATCCATACGCTCCAGCAACAGGGAATTATCCTTGCCGGACCGGAAGAGGGCGAGCTCGCCTGTGGCGAGGAAGGCGCCGGCCGTCTGAGCAATCTCGAAACCATTCAGCAGGCGCTTTACCACGCCGTGTGTCCCAATAGCCTTGCCGGCCAGAGATGGCTGATCAATGCCGGCCCGACGATCGAGCACTGGGACGCGGTCCGATTCCTGACCAATGCGGCCAGTGGAAGGCTTGGTTTTTGTCTTGCCCTCACCGCCGCGGCCCGGGGAGCGCGGGTTGACCTGGTTGCCGGTCCCAATACCCCCCTAACCCCGCTCGGAGTTCAGCGCCATCCAACGGTTTCAGCCTCGGACATGTTGAATGAATGCACCCGGCTGGCGGCCGGAGCCGATGTCTTTTTTGCCACCGCCGCTATCATGGATTTCCGGTTTAGCGCACCAGAATCCGGAAAACTGAAACGCGGTGAAACAGAGAGATGTGTGGTGGAGCTTGGCGCCAGTCCGGATATTGTCGCCCGCGTGGCGCACATAAAAAAACGGCCAGGCAGGGTCATCGCCTGCGCCGCGGAAGAGGTGGATCATGCAAAAAATGCCATAGTCAAGCTGAAACGGAAAGGAGTGGACGCAGTCTTCGCCAATGATATCGCCAACATGGGTTCTGATCATTCCTCAGGGGGATTATGGCTGACCAGCGAGGGAACGATGAAGATAAAAACTATGTCAAAATGGAGACTGGCTGAACAGCTTATCAAGCTGGTGACAAACTTGTGAGCCCTGCGCCTAAAAACATCGCCGTCGAAATTCAGAGACTGGATCATGCCGGAGGGATTGACCTGCCGCATTATGCCAGTCCGCAGGCTGCCGGTATGGATCTGCGCGCGGCCATTGAAGACCCTGTGCTCCTTGAGCCCGGCGAGCGGACGCTGGTGCCAGCCGGATTTGCCATCGCCCTGCCACCGGGGTTTGAGGCCCAGGTTCGGCCCCGATCCGGTCTGGCCCTGAAGCACGGCATCAGCGTGCTCAACAGTCCCGGCACCATTGACGCCGATTACCGGGGCGAGGTCGGCGTCATACTCATCAACATGGGCGACACCCCCTTCCCCATCCAGCGTGGCGACCGCATCGCCCAGATGATTATTGCGCCGGTTTCACACGTCAGATGGGATGAAACAGATCACCTTCCTGAAACCAACCGCGGCACAGGCGGCTTCGGCAGCTCGGGGAAACGATAGCCCCGGTTCCGGGTGGATACAGTTTTATTAACCGACAGCTCTGACCGTGAACTTCAGGCCATGTGCCGCCATCCTGAATTTCTTGTCTGCGTAAATCCGTGTCTAAAAATTCTTCCTCTGCAACCCGTATAATTTTCGACTATATTCAAGATAGGAGATTAACCGGAAACCAAGGAGGCGCCTTATGCCAATTGCCAAAAGCATCAAGACCTATCTTGAAAAACATGACGTGAACTATGATGTGATAAAGCATCCCCATACGCAATCCAGTATGAAAACTGCTCAGTCAGCCCGCATACCGGGTGACCTTCTGGCCAAGGCCGTCATCCTGAGGGATGAGCGGGATTACCTGATGGCCATCCTGCCTTCAACCCACCATCTGGACCTGGATATGATTAATTTGCATCAGGACCGCGATATGGAACTGGTCTCTGAAGAAGATATTTCCTGTCTGTTCAGCGATTGTGAGCCCGGAGCCTTGCCTCCGATCGGTCCCGCCTATGATATAGAAGCCATCCTGGATGAAGCCCTGACCGGACTTCCCGATATCTATTTCGAGGCCGGAGATCATCGTGAGTTAATCCATGTGAGTGGAGATGCGTTTCGGAAGCTGCAGGAAAAATGTGGATGCGAGCGATTCAGTTATCACATTTAACCTGGGCTTAACCTGATGGCAGTCCGCTATTGGCAGGGCGCCGGGGGGAGGATGGAACGGATTGCTCTTCGGGGCGCAGCCCCAGCCTTTCAAGCAGGGCCAAGTCCAGATTCTCCCGCCTGTTGCCAGTGGTGAGCAGCCTCTCCCCATAAAAGATCGAATTGGCACCGGCCAGGAAGCAAAGCGCCTGGAGTTCATCGTTCATTCCCTCACGGCCGGCGGACAGACGCACATAGGATTCAGGCATGGTGATGCGGGCGGCGGCAATCGTGCGCACAAGTTCAAAGCCATCCAGAGCATCCGTGTCTTCAAGCGGGGTGCCGGGAATCTTGACCAGCATATTGATCGGCACGGATTCGGGATGTGGTCTCATACGGGCAAAGCTGGCAATCATGCCGGCACGATGCCGGCGTGTTTCACCCATACCGATAATCCCGCCACAGCAGACATTCAAACCCGCGGAGCGCACATGCTTCAGTGTGTCAAGAC
>CAZQZF010000014.1:0-17005 GCA_964597745.1 uncultured Zetaproteobacteria bacterium | reverse complement strand
TCCATGAAATACCCTCGGATTCCAAGAAGGCCATAAGGAAAAGGCGTGGTCGGCATCGCCCTAGCGATCCCGTTGAAGAATATGAGCATGAACAACAGTGTGATAACAAACGTAATCCTGCACTTCATTCTGGACTGGAAACGAAGGCTACTGATTGTTCATATCTCGGCAAGAAGATAGAAATGGCTGGAATCTCTTGTCTGGATGCCTCCATTCCGGCTTCCGCGGGTTGAGATGTAACCCATATTGAATTACAATACGAGTTACATTATGCAAGAAGGAGGTTCCAATGGGCGCATTAAGTCTCAGGTTGCCGGATGATCTCGATACCGCCCTCTCTCGTGAGGCGGAGGTAGAAGCGAGGCCGCGTTCCGAGGTGGCGCGCAAGGCTATCGCCGAATATTTACAGCGTCTGGAGAAGGAGCGTTTCATGACAGAACTGGTGGCGGCGGCCACTGAGCTAGCGCGCGACCCCGCTGCCCAGGCGGAAGCGCTGGAAATCGCTGAGGCCACCGTAGATGACGGAATAGGCACTATCATCGAGACAGAACGCAAGTCCGGCATTGACCCCGATGAAAAGTGGTGGCGTTGAATGAAACGCGGTGAAATCTGGGTAGCCAACCTTAATCCCAATAGAGGTGGTGAAATTGGGAAAGCCCGCCCTGTCGTTATCCTTCAGGAGGAGCAGATCATCGCCACCGGTATCAGAACCATTCTTGCCGCGCCCCTAACCACCCAGTTTCGCCCGGAGTTCGCTCCCATGCGGGTTCGTATCAAGGTTCGCGATCGTCTGATCAAGGTGTGCTATGTCATGGTCGAATATGTCAGGGCACTCGACCGCTCACGCTTCAGCGAAGGGCCGCTCACCATGCTAACCACCGAAGAGATGGCGGTGGTCGAGAAAAGCCTGAAAGCAATGCTTGGAATACTCTAGCCATCTGCCGGATTTAGGGAAGCGAGCCTTGCGAAGTAATGGGGTTTGCTTCACAGGGTGCGTTAGTCTCATTATCCTAGCCTGCACTATTCATAAATGCTGCCGCGCCCTTGCTTGTTCCTTTACTCGCAACGAATTCCTCGTCGGTCGCCCGTATGCACTGCTACGGACTCTTTCCTCGAAATCCGCTGCAAACAAAGGCCCGGCGCAATCATCACGGCGATTCATGAATAGTGCAGGCTAGAAACCTCAGTTGGCAGCACCCACATGGCGCAAGCTATTGATTCGCTTTGCTATACGGAAAAAACTCTTATCACCAATAAGGTGACGGCGATTTTTTCCGTTACGCCCTTCAAATCCATATCTTACACCCTGCACGCACTCCCAACTGAGGTTTCTAGGATTATTTTCCAAATCGGTGGAGCAGGATTAGCCTGCAGCCCATGAATACCCTAGTGCTGCTCTAGTGATCAGAAGAAGCGGATTCCTGCTCGGGCCGCTGCTGGCCGTCATGATCCCGTGGCTGCTGGAGATCCCGGCCTCCTACCCGCATGCCCCGGCCATGCTGGGACTGGCCCTATGGATGGCAATCTGGTGGATCACCGAATGCGTACCGCTGGCTGTGACCGCCCTGATCCCGTTGATGCTGTTTCCACTGGCCGGCATCACGACGGGCAAGGAGGTCGCCCCCCGCTATGTCAACAGCATTATCTTCCTGTTTCTGGGCGGTTTTCTGATTGCTCAGGCCCTGGAGGTGACCGGCATGCACCGCCGTATCGCCCTGACCCTGCTGAATCGCTGGCATGCAAGTCCGCTGCAACTGGCCATGGGCTTCTCCATAACAACGGCATTTCTGTCTATGTGGATCTCCAATACCGCAACCACGATGCTGATGATCACCATTGCTCTGCCCCTGATTCATCGCCTTTCGGAGGAACACGGCGAGGAGCAAATCGCCCCCATGGCGACGATTTTTCTGCTGATGATCGCCTATTCAGCCAATATCGGCGGCATGGGCACGCCCGTCGGCACGGCGCCCAACATGGTGTTCCTTCAAACCATGAACCAGTTCAGCCCCGCACATGCGCCATCATTCCTGCAATGGATGGCCGCCGGCCTGCCCATGGTCATGGCAGGGCTTCTGGTGCTCTTTCTTGTTATGGGAAGAAGGCTTGCCCGTCTGCCCTGGCAGGAAAGTGATGGCGGCGCCCTGAACGATGCGCTGACAGCCCTTGGAGGCATGCGGCGGGAGGAGCGAATCGTGGCCTGGGTACTTGGCATGACTGCCCTGGCCTGGCTGACGCGACAGGGCGTCCACGGCGATAACTTCACCCTACCCGGCTGGGGCGGCCTCCTGCCCTATCCGGGCGTGGATGACGGCACTGTAGCCATGGTTGGCGCCGGCAGTCTGTTTCTGCTTCATGGCGAAGACGGTAATCCAGTTCTTCGCGGCAAGGCCTTTGGTCGTCTGCCCTGGGATATTGTCCTGCTGCTAGGGGGCGGCTTCGCCCTGGCCCATGGCATGCAGGCATCCGGCCTCTCCCGATGGATCGGTGAACAACTCGGTTTCATGGCGGGCATTCCCTTGCCTCTTATGATGCTGGGGATCGCACTGGCCATCACGTTTCTGACGGAAATTACCAGCAATACCGCCATCACGCAGGTTATGTTGCCGATTCTGGCCGCGACCGCGCTCGGAGGTCATCTGGATCTGCTTATGGCGTTGCTGCCGGCCACCCTGTCTGCCTCCTGCGCCTTCATGCTTCCGGTAGCCACGCCGCCCAATGCCATTGTATTCGGCACCAGACAGGTGCCGATGCAGGCCATGGTTCGGACCGGCATCCGCCTGAATCTGATCATGGCCCTGGTGGTCGTCGCCGTTGCCCTCGTAGTCCGGCCCCTGCTCTCTTGAGAGCCTCTTGATAAATATCATTGCCACTACCGGGCTCGTAAATCAGTCTCTGTTCCATTACGTTTCAATCAAAGGATACCTGCCGTGCCCGAATTGATACTGAGTCATCATCTGTCATTTAAAGACCTGTACGAGCGGGATGGCCTGTTACGAATTGATGCACTTTTTATTGAGGGCCTTCAGGCCTCGGATTCCGAACTATGTCATCGTCTGCTAGAGGCGCGTACGGACGCCATTGAAGGCAGGGAAGAATCAACGCTGATGATTGAGCTTGCCTCGCATCTTGAGGACTTTATCGGTGACCTGTTTCATGTTGGAGATGCCCTGCTAGATATGGCTTCCCGGCGGCATGAACTGGCACCCGTTTTTGCATGCAAGCGGCAGTTTATCCAGAAACGAGTCAAGGCCGTATCCGGACCCTCCATAGAAGAAACAGCCGGTGAGGCAATCAGAGCGGAACTGGAGGCGCTGTTTGGCGATCAGTTCAGTGAACTGGTCTTTTCCCGCCATGTGCTGCACTGGTTGCGGGACAGGGAACCCAATTTCGATGCGCTGAACCTGGCTGCCGCCTATGCCGGCTGGGCCGTACATACGGCAAGCGGGCGCCGGTTCCATAACGATGGCGTGCTTTTCAAACTACCCAAAAAGACCGATCCAATGCATCTGATTCCACTGGAGACAGTCCGGGACAAAGGCGTCAGCATCATGAGACTTCCTGAAAGACTGAGGCGTCACCGGGATGGATTCCAGAGAACCGATCATACCGGCGGCCCGGAAGGAATCATGGATCAGGCCAATTATTGCATCTGGTGCCACAATCAGGGACGGGATTCATGTTCCAAGGGGCTTCGTGACAGAAAGACGGGAGCGTTTCGAAAGAGCCCGTTCGCGGTGCCACTCGCCGGTTGCCCTCTGGAGGAGCACATCTCGGAGATGAATCTACTGATGGCGGACGGTCATGCCCTGGGCGCACTTGCCGCTGTAACGGTCAACAATCCCATGCTCGCCGGGACCGGACACCGTATCTGCAACGATTGTATGAAGTCATGTATCTATCAGCGTCAGGAGCCGGTGGATATTCCACGCATCGAAACCGGCATGCTCCGGGATGTCCTGTCCCTGCCCTGGGGATTTGAGATCTACAGCCTGCTGACACGCTGGAATCCCCTGAACCTGAAACGGCCGATTCCGAAAGAGACGAGCGGCTACAAGGTCCTTGTCGCCGGACTGGGCCCGGCCGGTTACACCCTTTCCCACCATCTGATGAATGAAGGGCATAGCGTTGTTGCGATCGATGGTTTGAAGATTGAACCACTGCCTGAGACCCTTTCCGGTGTGACTGCAATGGGAAAACAGGTTCCATTTCTACCCATCCGCAACGTTCAGGAGCTGTATGAGTCGCTCGATGAACGGATCATGTCGGGATTCGGCGGCGTGGCGGAGTACGGCATCACCGTTCGCTGGGATAAAAATTTCCTGAAACTGATCCGGATGCTGCTGGAACGCAGACAACAGTTTGCCATGTACGGAGGCGTGCGCTTCGGTGGAACGCTATCCATCGATTCCGCCTTTGCCCTCGGATTTGATCATATCGCCCTCTGCATGGGCGCCGGCCGGCCAACCGTTATCTCCATACCGAATAACATGGCGCGCGGCGTGCGCGAGGCCTCCGATTTCCTGATGGCCCTGCAGCTTACGGGCGCGGCCAAGGCCAGCTCTATCGCCAATCTGCAGATGCGCATGCCCGTCGTGGTGATTGGCGGTGGCCTGACCGCCATTGATACGGCCACCGAAGCCATGGCTTATTATCCGGTTCAGGTGGAGAAGTTCCTGAGCCGTTATGAAACCCTGGCCGGTGAACGGGGCGAGGAAAAGGTCAGATCCGGGTGGGATGAAGAAGGGACCATTATTGCCGACGAATTCATCCGGCACGCCCGGGCCATCCGGGCTGAACGCGAACAGGCGGCTGCGGAGGGCCGGGAACCACAGCTGTGCAAACTTATCAACTCATGGGGAGGCGTCACCATTGCCTACCGGCGCAGAATGGTCGATTCACCGGCCTACACTCTGAATCATGAGGAAGTGATTCTGTCCATGGGGGAAGGCATCCGTTTTGCCGAACTGCTTTCGCCTGTCTCTGTCGAGATTGACGCTTATGGCCATGCCGATGGCCTGCACGTGGCAGTTCGTGAAATTTGCGAATCCGAGGTCTGCGAGTTGGGAGACATCGAAGATAGCGGTGAGGTGATCCGCCTGCCGGCCCGTTCCATTCTGATCGCGGCCGGCACCCATCCCAATACGGTATTGAGCCGTGAAGAGCCCGGGCAGGTCGAGCTTGACGGCCATTATTTTCAGGCCATCGATCTGGACGGAAACGCCGTACACCCGGAGCGAAGCGCCAAGCCGAATGAGGTGCATATGCTCATGAATATCCGTCCCGACGGCAGGACCATGAGTTTCTTCGGCGACCTGCATCCCTCATTCGCCGGCAATGTGGTTAAGGCCATGGCCAGCGCCAGGCAGGGGTTTCCGATCGTCAATGAAAGCCTCCGCCGGCGACCGCCGACGGCGACCTCCATGCAGTCATTAAGACAGCGCCTGAATGAGGAACTTCGACCCACTGTCCATCAGGTAGCGCAATTAACTCCGACCATCGTCGAGATCATTGTCCATGCGCCCATGTCCGCGTACGCATTCAGACCGGGCCAGTTTTACCGCCTGCAGAACTATGAGACATTTGCCAGGAACATCGAGGGAACCAGTCTGTCCATGGAGGGACTGGCCCTGACCGGGGCGTGGGTAGACCGCGAACAAGGCCTGATTTCCCTGATCGTACTACAAATGGGCGGCTCTTCCTCTCTCTGCAAGCTGCTAAAGCCCGGTGAACCCGTGGTGTTGATGGGGCCGACCGGGGCGCCAACCGAAATCGCGAGTAATGAAAAGGTGCTGCTGGCAGGCGGCGGGCTGGGCAATGCGGTCCTGTTTTCAATAGGACAGGCATTCAGGGCCGCGGGCTCTGAGGTGCTTTATTTTGCCGCCTACAAGGGAATACTTGATCGTTACAAGGTTGAACAGATCGAGGCGGCCGCTGATGTGATTGTATGGGTCTGTGAAGAATCGCCCGGTTTCCAGCCGGCCCGGCCCCAGGATCGGGCCTTTACCGGCAATATTGTGGAGGCCATGATTGCTTACGGCTCTGGCGGACTGGGAGAAACGGAGATTTCCCTAATCGATGTAGATCGACTGATCTGTATTGGATCAGATGGAATGATGGCGGCTGTGGCCAGGGCCAGACGAAATGAACTGAAGGGCATCCTTAAACCCGGACACAAGGCCATCGGCAGCATCAATTCACCCATGCAGTGCATGATGAAAGAGATATGCGGTCAGTGCCTGCAGACCCACCGCGACCCTGAAACGGGAAAGGAAACAGCAATCTTTTCCTGTTTCAATCAGGATCAATCGCTGGATCATGTGGACTTTAATGTACTGCATGGCCGCCTGGCGCAGCAGTCAACGCAGGAAAAGCTTACCAGCCAGTGGATCGGACGCTGCCTTGATCGGCTGAGGCCATTATCCTGATCTTTCAAAGTAGGTATCTGCACGTCTTTGCGTATCATTCATAGCTGCCTGAACACGGGATATTGCTTCATCCACATCCTCATGTTTGCTGATCGTAACAGGATCCCCGATGATAAATATACCTCGCGAAAGGGGTTGAGGGATATAAAATCGATCCCATGAGTTGATCCGCCAACAGCGAGATGTCCCGTAACAGACCGGCAGGATGGGAAGCCCGGAAACTCTGGATAATTGCACGACGCCTGGTGTTACCACCTCACGGGGACCATTGGGACCATCAGGCGTGATCCCCAAATCGCAATGCTCTCTTTTTGCCAATCGGATCATCTTTAGCATTGCCCTTACCCCTCCCCTTGTCGATGAACCACGAACTGTTTTGACGCCAAGAAGATGCATGGTATCCGAGATAAAGCCCCCGTCACGATGGTCTGAAATTAACATATAGCCATGCCACCCTGGATAAGATCGTGGAATCATTAGCATACGTGCATGCCAGAAACAGATCAGTAGCCTTTGGCCGCGCTGGTGAAGTCTCAGCCAATTCTCTTTACCTTCAATGCGCCAGCAGATCGTCAGCGCAAAAAACTTGTGTAAAAGATAGATCAGGCGTGGCACCAGCCAAATGATCGCACGCTCCTTCATCGCATCTCGTATTCCTCAAACTGAAGCCGGTAAAGTTCTGAATACAGCCCGCCATGGTCGATCAGTTCCTGATGCCGGCCCATCTCGATGATCTCGCCCTCATCAAGAACGACGATTCGATGCGCATGCCTGATCGTGGAAAGACGATGGGCAATCACAACCACGGTACGTCCCTGCATCAACCGGTCGATGGCCTGCTGGATCAGGCGTTCCGATTCCGTATCCAGACTGCTGGTGGCTTCGTCCAGAATGAGGATCGGCGCGTCTTTCAGCAGCGCCCTGGCAAGCGAAATCCGCTGACGCTGGCCGCCGGAAAGAATAACGCCACGCTCTCCAACAAGAGTGTCATATCCCTGTGGCAGTTTTTGGATAAAATCATGGGCGTTGGCCGCCCTGGCGGCCTCCTCGATTTCACCTCTGTCCAGCCGGGAATGACCATAGGCAATATTATTCAGCACCGTATCATTGAAAAGAACAATTTCCTGGGTTACAAGAGCAATGTTGCTACGAAGCGATGCCTGAGTGACCTGACGCACGTCCAGGCCATCGACCAGAACCCCGCCGCTTTTAACATCGAAAAACCTGGGCACAAGGTTAACCAGCGTCGTCTTGCCGGCGCCACTGCGGCCTACAAGAGCGAGCACTTCGCCGGCTTCGACCTTGAGATCAATATCCTGCAGCACATCCCTTTTCGATCCCGGATAGCGAACGCTCACCCTGTCGAAAACGATGTCACGATGAAAGGGCTGCAACTCTATCGCATCCAGGGCATCAGTAATATCAGGTCTTTCGTCCAGAATGGCAAAGATACGCTTGGCGGCAGCCAGACCCTGTTGAATCTCGTTATTGGCCCGGCTTAGCCTCTTAACAGGCTCATACAGCATAAGTATAGCTGCCAGAAAAGACATCAGGGTTCCGGGTGTTGTCGCCCCGGAGGCAACCCGCAATCCCCCGTAGAGCAGAACCCCGGCAATGCCAAACCCGGCCAGCAACTCCATGATAGGAAAGGATAGTGCATGCACCTTAAAGGCCCGCATCTGATGCCGCATATAATCGGCGGTCAGTTCCCGGAATCGTCCCTGTTCATAATCCTCCATGCCAAATGCCTTGACAACGCGTACGCCGCCAACTGTCTCCTCAATAAGGCTGGAAAGCGCCCCCATGGATACCTGACCATCAGTACTTGCGGAACGCATCTTGCGGCCAAATCTGGCAATTGGATAGACCACCAACGGGAACACCAGGATGGCAATACAGGCCAGCATCCAATCCTGAATGAACACCACGAGTGTGAGAAAAACAATGGAGACCGAGTCACGCATCAAGGCTGTTACGGCCGTGGAAACGGTGGCCTGCACAAGCGTGACGTCATAACTCATGTGTGCAAGCAACTCGCCGGTTTTGCGATGGGCGAAAAAAGAGAGGGATTGGCCAGTGATATGACGATACAGGGCGTTGCGAAGGTCAAAGATCACTTTCTGACCAATGTACCCCATCAGATAGGCCTGGCCGTAGTAAGCGCAGCCCTTGACGACGTACAGGCCAATGATCACCAGGGGCAGCAGATAAATGAAGTTCCTGTCTTTTCCAGACAGGGCGTTATCCAGGGCAGGCCTTAGCATCCAGGCCAGGGCCGCGGTGCAGCCAGCCAGGATAATCATGCAGGAGGCGGCGATAAACAGGCGTGATCGATAGGGCCGCAGAAAGGCTAGTAACCGGGAATAAATGGCTGTCATGATTCAGAGGCGTTCAGATCTCTATCTACACCAAGATGAAGACTTTCAGTTGCTGCTTGTTTTGCCGGTAATTTTCCCTGGCGGCGCAAGACCCGTTCGCTGGCATCGCCGATTACCCTGGCTAATTTTTTCTGATGCTTTGGACTTCTCAACAGGCGTTCGCGTTTTGGATTAGAAATATAATCCAGTTCGACAAGCACCGAGGGAATCTCTGGCGCCCCCAATACGATGAACCGGGCCTTTTTGGGCCGCCGGTACTTTACCGGGCCAATGTGGTGGAGACTTTTGAGTAGCTCTTCGGCCAACGACAGAGCGGTATTCTGGCTATCGCGTTTAATCATATCCGCCAGAATGTGATTAACCACCGGATCACTCACCTCCCCGGGAATAATGCCGCCAATGGCGTCAGAGGCATTCTCCTTTTCGGCCAGGAGTTGCGCTATCCTGTCGGTTGCCCCCCTCTCCGATCTCATGTACACGGACGCCCCCTTGACCCTTCGGTTTCTTACAGCGTCGGCGTGAATACTGACCATTAAGTTTGCATGCGCCTTACGGGCCATAGCCACCCGGCGAGCCAGTGGAATAAAGTAATCCCCCTTGCGAATCAACACGGCATGGATGCCGGTCTTCCTGTTCAGGGCCCGAACAAGGTATCTCGCCACAGCCAGGGTCACCGTCTTTTCCTGGATGCCGTGGAGCCCTATCGCCCCCGGGTCTTCACCGCCATGTCCGGCATCAACGGCAATCACGACCTTCTTGTGGGTGCGGAGCTTACTGGAGTGAATAGTCTTATTTGCCTGGCGGCGCAAGAGATCGACAACCAGACGATAAGGTTTTCCGTGCATAGGTTTTAACAGAAATGACCGGGGACTTACGCGCCCTTTCAGGTCCACAACAATCCGCAGAGCCCCATTTCTCCGCATTCCGTGTCTGATTGCCTTGATTACGGGATCAGAGATGGGGAAATCCTTCAGGCTGGCGCTGAGATGGGTCTGATTCATATCGATGACAATACGTTCGGGATTGTGGAGGCCGAACAGTTGATACTTGATGGGGCTATCCAGATCAAACACCAGCCGGGTATGGTCCGGCGCCGTCCACAAACGCACATCACGGATTTGATGGATTCCGGCATTGGCTGAAGATGGAATGACCGTCAAAAAGAGCAGTGCTAACAGGAAAAGGCAGGTCGCCAGATTTCCACCGCATATAGCCAATGGATGCCAGCTTTCATCTCTAAATTTCATAACAGCCATTATTATTGATAAGGGGGTGGAAAGTCTATCCACATGCCTGCTGCCTGTGCGCTACAGATAATCGTCCTTTAACATCAATACTGATGGAGCATTTGCTCGTGCTCAGAAAGAGAACGTTCAAAGGCGCTACGCTCAAACAACCGATCCATATATCCCTCAAGGTTCGGCATCTTTTCAGTATCCAGCCCCATGGGTCCCAGGCGCCAGAGAATAGGCGCCAAAGTAACATCCGCAAGGCTGTATGCGTCACCGATAAAATAGGGCTGCCGGGCCAGATAGGTATCAATTGACTCAAGATACGCCCGTATTTTCCGCATGGGACCTTCCTTGTCCTCCGATCCCACCATCTCAAAATAGTATGGATAGATTTCTCGTTCGATGCTCATGACCGCAAGCCGAAGCTGGGCGCGCTCGGCGGGTGAACCAGGCTTCAGTGGAGGGTGAGGATAACGCTCATCAAGATACTCGTTCACAACGGATGCCTCAAAAAGCACCGTACCGCGATCCTCTATCGTCGGCACCTTTCCGTAAGGATTTATCTCCAGAAGCTCGGCAGGTAAATGTTCGGGATCGACATCAATCATATCCACCGGCAGCTCCTTCTCGGCCAGCACAAGGCGGACACGATGGGAATTCGGACATGTCCCAGTGGAAAAAAGCGTGATCATATGATCCTCCAGCCAAAAAGGGCGGCATTATATTGTTTTTTTTTAGATTTTACAAAAGCTGACTTTTCTACGACAGTCCCATTAATTGAGCATGAATAAACGCATCAATATCTCCATCAAGAAATGCCTGGGTATTGCCCGTTTCCATGCCCGTTCTGAGATCCTTGATTCTCGACTGATCAAGTACATAGGAACGAATCTGGTGCCCCCAGCCAATGTCGGATTTGGTTTCCTCCATCGCCGCCTTTTCCGCCTCCTGTTTTTGAATCTCCAGCTCATAAAGCCGCGCCTTGAGCATCTTCCATGCGTGGGCGCGATTCTTGTGCTGGGAACGCTGGCTCTGGCACTGAACAACCGTGCCTGTCGGCAGATGGGTTAAACGTACAGCGGAATCCGTTTTGTTCACATGCTGGCCCCCCGCCCCGGATGCGTGATAGGTATCCACACGCACCTCGTCTTCATTGATTTCAATCTCAATGTCACGCTGAACATCCGGATAGGTAAACAGGGAGGCAAAGGAGGTATGACGGCGATTTCCTGAATCGAAAGGAGACTTGCGGACCAGCCTGTGGATTCCGATCTCGGCCTTCAGCAATCCGTAGGCATATTGACCCTTGACCAAGACAGTCGCCGATTTGATGCCGGCCTCTTCGCCCGCTGTGCATTCCATTATCTCGGTCTCGAACCCCTTGCGTTCGGCCCAGCGCAGGTACATGCGCAACAGCATCTCGGCCCAGTCCTGGGCCTCGGTACCCCCGGCCCCGGCATGGATCTCAAGGAACGCATCTTCGGCGTCATTCTCACCGCCCAGCATGCATTCGAGTTCCAGCGCGGCAAGTTTTTCCTCCACCTCGTCAATGCCGTCTACTGCTTCGGCCTGAACCCCGGCATCACCCTCGTCCACCCCCATTTCAAATAGAACGATTTGCTCTTCCAGGGCCTCGGTTACCGCCTGATAGGCCTTTAGCGGCCGCTCCAGCCGTGTACGTTTCCGCATGATGGCCTGCGCCCGCTCCGGATCATCCCACAGGCGGGGATCCTCAATTTCGGCGGCAACCTCTTCCAGTTCGCGTTCCATCTCCTTAATGTCAAAGCGACCTCCGCAGTGCGACAAGGCGCGTGTTCATCTCCTCCGCCCGCGTGCGAAATCCCGCAATTCGGTCTTCCATGCTCATCAGTCCCTCCATTATCCATCAAAAATCAAGGCTCATGCAAGGTACAGATTTACCCGGTCAAATCAACAACGGGGTGAAGTCATGAAGCACAATCCCGATTCCTCAAAAACCATAGTCAATTCCACCCTGAAACTTTATGGCATCCCGGCGCGAGTTGCCAAAGATCAGGCCGGGACGAAACCAGCCAAAGCGAAAATAGGCCGCCATGGGTTTGATAAACTGGTCACGGGCGTTGATATCCAGTTCCCAGCCTATGTCATTACTGGTAGCCGCCGTCCCCGCCACGGCCGAAAACCCGTCTATACCGCCCATTAACACGCCCTCTCCCACCAACTGCTTGCGCGTCGCTCTCAGGTAGGTAAATACGCCCTGAAGACTGAGACCGGGATAGAAATCGCCGAACGGCGCAATACCGGCTGCCGCCTGCACAAAGCTGGTATTGGCAAACCCCGCGCCGGCATTGTTTCCATCAGCGCCCTTGCGGCTGCCGGGCTGAAAGGTATCAAACCCGTGGATATCATTCCCGTAGATATTGGCCAGATGGAAGCCTATGGCGTTCATAAAGAAGCTCTGGAAGTCGCGCTGCCTGTCGCTTCCCTGATTGTCTCCTGAACCCGACCCCAAGGCAAGGGACAAGAATGTGTGTGGGGAATCGAAGCGATATCGCCCCTTTACATACCCCATCCAGGCGCGATTCTTTCGCCGGCCCAAGCCCAGGGAGGTCGCTCGCGGCGTCCGGCCGCCAAGATAGGCAACCTCAAATGCATACGACCAGGGACCAAGGCTGAAATCGCCATTGAAATCAAACAACAGTTTCTCCGGGAACCGTTCATCAAAGGTGCTGTCCACCTGTTTCATGACCGCGAACTGCAACTGCTGACGACCCTCAACAATCAACCCGCTGGCACTGTCCAGCTGCTTTACAACCATGCGCCGAGTGGATGGAAGGTGATAATTAACGACCAGGCCAAAGGCATCCAGATCATTATCGGAAGTATCCGCCAATACGCCGGGCGTGGTGCTGTTCGGCTGTGTCTCGCCGCCCTTCACCAATACGCCGGTCATACTGACCGGCCCAAAACGCTTGCTGATCTTGGCTGAATCCCGAATGGTCTGAATAGTGATGCCATGACCGATTCTCGACGGCATTCGGCCGGCGCTGGCCTCGACAAATCCATCATAGGACAGATACAGATGGCGAATACTCAGATCAAATCCGCGTGTCCGCACGACCGCCGGACCGCCTGGCGTGCTGGTGGCGTCAAACGCATTGCCAAAAATACCCCCCTCCGGGTCGGAGAAGTCGTTGCCGGCATAATTCACATCCAGATGCAATGCCGCCGAGCCCCTGGCGATACGGCTGGTCAGCCAGCCGCGCATATCATAGAAGCTGTTGGCCGCTCCAGGATTTGAACCAAGGTCGAAATGATGTTCAGTCGTTCCCTCGATGCGGGCAAAGCCGGAAACAGTTACATCAAGCCCCCAAAAGATCTGCCGGCGCAGATCGTTGATCTCCTCATCACTTTTTGGTTGTGCCACGGATACTGCTGGAACAATTACCCAGGCCAGCAACACAAGGCACATAAACCTTACCCAATTCATTTCCGCCTCCGGTTAGCAATACTGGGTATAATACCCATATCTTTTGCCCCTCCTTCAAAATCTTTCACAGCCATAAAAACAATGAGCACTATCTCGGAATTATCATGCTTAAGGAAAACGCAGTCGCGGTAGTATTTGTGAATAGTCCAAGCTAGTTAAGCGGAATATGGTTCATTGATTTGATGATAGATTTCCCCTCATCAGTATAGGCGAAATTGATGTAATCTTTAATTACACCCTTGGGCTTGCCATGGGTTATTATATTATAATCCTGATAAAATCTATACTGCGAGGGGAAAGTTTTTTCATCCGGCAAAAACCCGTCTATGGTTAATACCTTAACATCCTTGGACTCATAGCCGTAGATTTGCTGCCCGATCGCCCCTTTATTGCTCGCCACCATGATGTTCGTGTAAGTAACAGGATTGACTTTCTTTCCAGGCATTAATCTGACAATATCATTGCTAACAGGGATGACATATTTAGCCATGGTGTTACGCACACAGGGTTCAAGCATCACATTGCCAATCTCCAGGTCTGCGCCTCCAACATCTTTCCAGTTCTTGATTTTACCGGACATGATGCCCTGTAACTGCTCATAACTGAGATTATTGACCGGGTTAGATTGATTCACAATTAGCACAACGGGCGATTTGGCGATCACTGTATTGAATCCGCCTTTGGGCAGGTTTGATGACAGGCCATTTTGAGTACTTACACCAATATCCACTTTGCCTGATGCTGCCTTGTAAACGCCCTGCGTGCAGCTGAATGTTTGAAGCTCAACCTTGAAAGTAGCGTTCCTGGCGCTATAGGCCTCGGCAAGCTTCCGGGCCAGAGGTATGCTGCAGGGATCCCCGGCTAAAGTCAGCATATTACCCGCCACTGCAGAGCCAGCGAAAAGGCAAAAGAGCGCAACAACGCCGGATAATAATTGCATGCTTGTTTTCATCACTGGCATCTCATTCTTTGTCATCTCTATTCCTCCAGGGGGTGAAGTATTCAAATGTGGTCGGTACTTTATCTTAACATTAAAATAAAGTCAATGAAATTAATTATTTAGCTCAATAATTCAATTGAATTCTTGAGCTAAATAATTTTGGTTTTTCCGGCCAAGTATAGGAGAGCGGTATTTGATGCTCATGTAGATGGGGAACTAAAGGAAGTATGTTTGGATATCCCCCCACATTACCCTGTGATTAAATGGAGACTTGCGTAAGCTTTGGAAATAGTCTACTACCATTAGGTAGGTTCATTTATGGATAATAGCAGAGAGATTGTCATTGTTTCAGGGCTGCGCACGCCGCTGGGCAAGGCAGGAGGCAAACTAGCCTCCCTGCATGCCGTCGATCTGGGCGTCCTGACCATCCGTGAACTGCTTATGCGCAGCCCCGTACCGGTCGAAATGCTGGATCAGGTGATCATCGGCAATGTGATCCAGCCCGCGGATGCCGCCAACATCGCCCGTGTCATCGCCATCAAGGCCAAAATCCCGCTCGCCGTCCCCGCCCACACCGTCCATCGCAACTGCGCCTCCGGTATGCAGGCCGTGACCGATGCGGCGGAAAAGATCCTCCTGGGCCGGGCTGACGTGGTGCTTGCCGGCGGGGTAGAGTCCATGAGCCATGCCCCGTTCCTCTTCCATGACGAGATGCGCCTGGCCATAACGGAATTACAACGGGCAAGGACTGTGCAGGCACGGCTCAAGGCCGTGAAAGCCATCGTCAAGGCCCCCTGGAAGCCAAGGATCGGGCTGCTTGAGGGGCTGACCGATCCGACGGTGCACCTGAACATGGGGCAGACGGCGGAGGTACTGGCGCGGGATTTTCATCTGAGCCGCAAGGAACAGGACGCTCTTGCACTGGAGAGTCACCGGCGCGCCGCCGCGGCCTGGCAGGAGGGCTGGTATGCGGATGAAGTCATGCCGGTCTTTGCGCCTCCCGGCTACTCTGCCGTTGACCGGGATGAAGGCATTCGGCCAAACCAGTCCATGCAAGCGCTGGCCAAGCTCAAGCCCGTATTCGACAAGCCATTGGGCACGGTCACGGCAGGCAACAGTTCGCAGATCACCGACGGGGCGGCCATGTTGATTGTAACCCACAGGCAAAAGGCTGAATCGGAAGGCTGGCCGATTCTGGGTTATCTGCACGACTGGGCCTATGCCGGCTGTGATCCCGCCCGCATGGGAATGGGCCCGGTCCACGCCAGTCATCGTCTGCTGGCTCAGTCCGGACTGGCGGTCAGAGACATTGAGCGCTTTGAAATCAATGAGGCGTTCGCATCCCAGGTGCTGGCGGGAATCAGGGCCATGGATTCCATACAATATGCCAAAGACCATTTTGGCGAGGATCAGGCCATGGGCGCGCCGGATATGGACAGGCTCAATGTGCATGGCGGGGCCATTGCCATGGGGCACCCCGTCGGCATGTCCGGCGCCCGGCTGATCCTTACCCTGCTCAGACAACTTAAGAATGACACGGCCGGCGGCCTGGGGCTGGCAACCCTGTGCATCGGCGGCGGACAGGGCGGCGCGGTGCTGGTCGGGAGTGACGCATGGAAATCCTGAACCTGTCCCGTACGGGAGAGCGGGCTACGCTGCATCTTGAGCGGCGGGACCGGCCGGTGAATGTCCTGGATATCGTCTGTCTGGAGCGGCTCGAAGCATCACTGGATCAACTTGAAAAAAAGCCGCCCAAGGTACTTGTGATTGAGAGCGGCAAACCGGACTGCTTTATAGCCGGCGCCGATATCGATGCCATTGCCGCGGTTAAAGATAGTACAGAGGCCCGGCAACTGGCTGAACGAGGCCAGGCCGTATGCCGCCGAATTGAAGACCTTCCAGCCATTTCCATCGCCGTTGTCAACGGCATTTGTCTGGGTGGCGGCCTGGAGATCGCACTGGCCTGCGACCACATCCTGGCAGTCCGCAACGACAAAACCCGTCTAGGACTACCCGAGATCAAGCTCGGTATTCATCCCGGTTTCGGCGGTTGCGTGCGTCTGCCCAGGAAGGCCGGCTGGCTGGCCGCCGTGGACATGATCCTGACCGGCAAGCAGGTCGATGCCCGCAAGGCCAGGCGTCTCGGCCTGGCCGGACTGGTCTGTTTCCCTGGAAAGATCGAGGAGGGTATCAGGTATCTGGCCGCAAAGGGTAAGCAAAAAAAGACCGAGTTAAATCCATTCTGGCTGAGGATATGGCCAGCCAGAGCGCTATTTTTCGGACAGGTCCGTAAACGAGCCATGGCCCGGTTTAGCCATCTGGATATTGAAGATGCCTATCCGGCGATTCCGGCCGTGATACGCCTGCTCTCGGAGCTTGTCGGCATAAGCGATGGCCTGGCCTACGCCCGCGAAGCGGAATCCATAGCCCGGCTGGCGGTTACGCCGACGTGTAAGAATCTGATTCGAGTCTTCAAACTAGGGGAGGCGTTAAAGCACCAGGAGGCTGGGAAGCAGGGAGGGAAGGCGTGATCTGAAATTAGAAATGTGGCCGTAGTT
>CAZQZF010000013.1:0-17311 GCA_964597745.1 uncultured Zetaproteobacteria bacterium | reverse complement strand
TATCAGCAGGCTCAATGGCAGGGTTAATTACCGTATGAAAGCGTTGAAGAGCCCAGATATAAAAAGGCCGAAGCTGCCATACTCGATCGCAATATCCTCAATGAACTGTGCATTAGCCCTTACAGCCCTGATTTTCTGCTGCATGCGCACAATGCGTGTGTCCTTGCCAATCTCTTCCCAGTCATCTACTTGCAGGCCAAGGATGGTATTCGGGTCAAAGCCATGAAACACATCTTCAAAGCCCGGCCATTTCCGGTCTATCACACGCCATACAAACCCCGCCTGAAACAGACAACGGCTCATCTCGGCCAGAAACCTGCTCTCAGCCAGCATTGCGACTTTTTCGGGCCTGGGAACTTCGGGCAGCAGGGTGTTCAACTTGCCCTCTCCGACCTTTCGTCGGACAGCCTGCTGATAAATCAGATCAAATGATTTCACCGAAACTCCTCATGGGTTGCCACACAATGCCGGGGACAACAAACGCACTTATTCACAGTCCCATACAGTCATGTTTCGCGGATTTCAAATTGATTACTTCGTAAAAAGTCATCATCGCGCCCATGGACGGGTGCGCAAATGGCTGTCTTGCCGTTTTGTGTAAGGAAAGTGGAAATCACACTTTTTACTTTCCTTAGAGTAAAAAGGCCAAGGATGGACTTTTTACAACCCCATCAAATATGAATCGCACGGCCTTCCGAATCAAGGACAGACTCGTGGATCATCTCGGAGAGGGTTGGATGCGGGAACATGTGATGAATCAGATCCGTCTCGGTCGTTTCCAGGGTTTTCGCCAGACCCAGCGATACAATCAATTCGGTGGCCTCGGCGCCGACGATATGTGCACCCAGAAGCTCGCCGGTCTCGGCATCGAAGATCGTCTTCACCATACCCTCGGTTTCGGCCAGGCCGATAGCCTTGCCATTTGGCGCATACGGCATGCGTCCGATTTTAATCTCACGACCCGCTTCTTTCGCTGCCTTCTCGGTCAGGCCGGTTGAGCCAACCTGTGGCTGGCAGTAGGTACAACCGGGCACATTGGCGTAATCCACCACATGGGGATTCAGCCCGGCAATGGCCTCAACACAGACAATCCCCTCGTGGCTGGCGACATGGGCCAGCGCCGGCGAGCCGATGACATCGCCGATGGCATAAACACCCGATTGATCGGTGCGGTAGTAGTCGTCCACCTTGATGGTATTCCTCTCGGTCTTCACCTCTGTATATTCCAGACCTATATCATCGGTATTGCCTATCACGCCAACGGCTACCAGCGCCACATCGCCCTCGATGGTTTCCTTTTCCCCTTTGACCTCGAACTCAACCACAGCTCTACCTTTTACCGTTTTGGCGGAAGACACCATGGCGCCGGTAATAACCTTGATGCCGTTCTTCTTGAAGCTGCGCTCCACCACTCTGGCAATCTCGTGATCCTCAACCGGAAGCACCTGGTTAGCCGCCTCCAACACGATAACCTCCGAGCCCATCGCCTTGTAGAAATAGGCGAATTCCATGCCGATGGCGCCGGAGCCAATCACGATCAGCCTCTTCGGAAGCTTGCCCAGGACAAGCGCCTGCTTGTAGGTAATGACCACTGCGTCATCAACCTCCATGCCGGGAAAGGCGCGGGCCTGAGCGCCAGTTGCTACAATCACATGCCTGGCCGTGACGAGTTTGCTACCATCCCTGCCCTCAACGACCAGCCTGTTGCCGGCCTCGAACCTGGCATAACCCTCGATATGTTCCACCCCGTTCTTTTTGAACAGAAAACCGATGCCCTTGCTCAGTTTTTCGGCAATGACGCGTGACCGGGCCACGGCCTGTTTCAGGTCCGGCTTTGGCGTTGATAATCCCACGCCAAGCTCCTTGCCGTGATGCCTGATAACATTAATGACCTCGGCTGTTCTAAGTAGCGCCTTGGTCGGAATGCAGCCCCAGTTCAGGCAGATACCGCCAAGGTGCGTAGATTCAATGCATGCGGTTTTCAAGCCAAGCTGGACTGCGCGTATGGCTGCCACATAGCCGCCGGGACCGCCACCGATAACCACAACGTCATATGCACCATCAGGATTAAACAGACCGGAAGGCTTGAGATCCGCCTCATCTTCATCCGCAGAGGAAGAGCCTTGAGAGGCTGAGAGATTGACTGGAACAGTCTCGGTTTCCGCCTCAATAGTAGCCGCCGGTTCCGCGGACTCGCCAGACACCGCTTCAACCCCAGCCACGCTTTCAGGTTCATAAGAACCGGGCACATCCTCTCCTTCTTCCGCAATCACGGCGATCGGATCACCGACCGGCACCACCGAACCCTCGACAGCAACAATCCTGTGCAGAATCCCATCGTCGACGACCTCCATCTCCATGGTGGCCTTGTCCGTCTCAATTTCGGCCAGAACCTCTCCGGAAACAAGCTTGTCCCCCTCCTTCTTCAGCCAGCGGACTATTTTACCCTCCTTCATGGTAGGCGACAGTTGGGTCATAAACAGATCAATCGGCATGGTTTACCTCAATAAAATTATTGACACTGATCAACGCAGATAAAATATAGATAATGAATATCAGCGTATATCTGCGTCTAAAATTTCCTTATATATCAGAGCAGCAGACCGGCGGGAGTCTCAAGATGGCGTTTGAGCGCGGCTAGGAAATTCGACCCGATGGTCCCATCCACGACCCGATGATCACAAGACAGCGTCAGCGACATCATCTGTCTGACGCAAATCCCGCCATCCTCAACAACCGCTCTGGCTTCTGTGGCGCCGACCGCCAGCAGGGCGCCCTCTGGCGAATTGATAATGGCGGCAAATTGTTTGATGCCGAACATACCGAGGTTTGAAATGGTGAAGGTGCCGCCGGCGTATTCTTCAGGCTTCAGTGCGCCTTCGCGGGCTCGTCCCACGAGCACCTTCACTTCTTCCGATATGTCCACAACACTTTTACGATCGGCATAGCGTACGACGGGGGTGATAAGTCCGCCTTCAATAGCCACGGCCACGGAAATATGGGCATGCTTGTGTCTGAGCGTACCCTTCTCCGACCAGCTTGCATTGGCTGCAGGCACATCGATCAGTGACTTGGCCACCGCCTTGATGATAAGATCATTGACCGAAAGCTTGAACGAGCCGTTGGCCGCCTGATTCAACTGGGTGCGCAAATCCAGAAGCCTGTCCATGGCCACATCAATCGACAGGTAAAAATGCGGCACCTGCTGCTTCGATTCAGTCAGACGACGGGCTATGGCCCTGCGTATCATTGAATGCTCAATCAGGTCGTATTCGTCCTCATGATAGGGTAGTGATCCCCCGGGAAGCGGGCGTATTGGCGGTACGGGTTCTCCACCGCCAAGACGGACGCCCTTCATGGCTGCCTTTTCCACGTCGGCCTTAACAATCCTCCCTCTGGGGCCAGTCCCCCGGATGGTGGAAAGATCGATTCCGGCCTGACTTGCCAGACGCCGAGCCACGGGGCTGGCCTTGATGCGTCCACCAACAGGTTCGGAAGGAGCAACTGCCTCATGACCGGCTTCGGAGACCTCGGGTTTGACTGCCGTGGATTCCGGGTGAGCCACGGCCTCCTCCGTAACGGCCGGCTTGCCTGCTGGTGGCCTATAGTCATCATCTATTTCTTCACTCTCTTCCGTAATTACGGCGATTGGCTCGCCAACCGGCACTATGGAACCCTCCGGTGCAATGATTCTGTGCAGAATCCCCTCGTCCACGACCTCCAACTCCATGGTGGTCTTATCCGTCTCTATCTCGGCCAGCACCTCGCCGGAAGCAAGCTCGTCCCCCTCATTCTTCAGCCAGCGGACAATCTTACCCTCCTTCATGGTTGGCGATAGTTGGGTCATAAACAGATCAATCGGCATTTTTCACCTCATGTAAAAAAATAACCACCAAGGCACAAAGATACCAAGAAGAGACAATAAATTCTTTGTGCCTCCGTGCCTTGGTGGTGAAAAACACCATTCAGGCGCGGCTGGTTACCGCACGAGCGGCTTCAATAATCCGGGCCACACTCGGCAGGGCAAGAGCTTGCAGATTGGATGCATAGGGCATCGGAACATCGGCTCCGGTTACGCGCAGAACAGGGGCATCAAGATGGTCAAATCCCTTCTCCATAATACGTGCTGATATCTCCGCGCCAATACCGGCAAAACGCCAGCCTTCTTCGATGACAACGGCCCGATTGGTCTTGGCTACGCTCCTCAGAATGGTCTTTTCATCCAAAGGCTTGATCGTGCGCGGATCAATAACTTCGGCGTCAATACCCTGTCCGGCCAACTCTTCCGCCGCCTGCAGGGCAAGCCCGGTCATACGGGAATGGGCGATCAGTGTTACATCCCGGCCCGTACGCTTCACATCGGCGCTGCCTAGAGGGATCATCTGTTCCTTGTCCGGGACTTCCCCGATATCGCCATAGCTGATCTCATTTTCGATAAAGATTACCGGGTCTTCATCACGAATTGCGGATTTCAACAGACCCTTCGCATCGGCCGGATTTGATGGCATCACCACCTTAAGCCCCGGCACATTCGCAAACCAGTTTTCCAGGCTCTGTGAATGCTGCGCCGCTACCTGAGCGGCGGCGCCTCCGGGACCACGGAATACCACAGGGACATGATATTGTCCCCCGGACATATACAACATCTTGGCGGCGGCATTCACGATCTGATCCATGGCCAGGATGGCAAAATTCCAGGTCATGAATTCGATGATTGGTCTGAGACCGGCCATGGCCGCACCAACGCCCAGCCCCGCGAACCCCGCCTCGGTAATAGGCGTATCAATGACCCGTTTGGGTCCAAAGCGATCCAGCATGCCTTGGGAAACTTTATAGGCCCCATTGTATTCCGCCACTTCCTCTCCCATGAGAAAAACGGATGCATCACGCTCCATCTCCTCAACCATGGCGTGATTGAGCGCTTCGCGAAGTGTAATCATGGACATCAGGCGGCCCTAATTGGCGCCATCAGGATCAGGATAGGCGCCCTGAACGGGATTGCGATAGACAAACGAATACAAGCTGCGAGCCTCTGGCCTCGCCTGGTTTTCAGTCTGCCTGGTGATTTCATTGATCTGTTTTTTGATTTCCCTGTCCTTTTGCTTGAATGAGTCTTCAGTAGCAAGGCCAGCGCCCATCATGATTTCCCGCACATGCACAATCGGGTCACGTCCGGAGCGCCATTCATTGACCTCATCCCGGGTGCGGTACGTAGCCGGATCAGACATGGAATGGCCTCGATATCGATAGGTGATGGCTTCAACCAGCATTGGACCTTCACCGCTGCGGGCATGGTTCACGGCTTCGGTCATGTGGCGCTCGACTTCAAGTACGTCCATGCCGTTAATCTGCATACCGGGAATCTTGAAGGAAATGCCCCGCTTGAACAGATGCGTTTCCGCCGAGGCGCGATTCAAGGCCGTCCCCATGGCGTACTGATTGTTTTCCACGACAAATACGACCGGCAATTTCCATAATGCCGCTATATTGAAGGATTCGTAAACTGCCCCCTGATTAATGGCGCCGTCTCCCAGAAAGCAAATCGTGACCCGGCTATCCTCCCGATATTGACATGCAAATCCAAATCCGAGCGCCGTAGGCACCTGCTCTCCGACGATACCGTTTCCACCGGCAAAATTACGGCTTTTGTCAAACATGTGCATGGACCCGCCCTTGCCGCCGGCAATGCCGGATTCCCGCCCCAACAGTTCCGCCATGACGGTTGCGGGATCGCAACCGCGCGCCAGGGCGTGGCCATGATCGCGATAGCTGGTAAGGACATAGTCTTCGGCCCGAATGGCGTGAGCTGAACCGACAGGAACCGCCTCCTGCCCGTTACATAGATGGCAGAAGCCGCCAATTTTCTTTAGGCCATAGAGCTGGCCGGCCTTCTCTTCAAATCGCCTGATAAAAAGCATTCGGTCATGCATAATTTCCAGGGTTTCGCGACTATAAGCGCGGCCCTCATGGATTAATTCATCAGTCTGCGCTTCAGCTTCTTTTCCAGGCGTGGCCATTTACCCTCCAAGCATGAAGGATGCCCCAGCGGGGGTTTTGCGGCAAGGAATTCAATGCAGGTACATTTTTTTAAACGATGGGCTGTTTGCCTGTTGACAAGGGCAGAATATATTGCAGCATTAGCACTCTCAGTGGCCGAGTGCTAATCGCTTGGCCAATTTCAAACAAGACTTCAGGAGTAAATAATATGGCTACAAAGGTACGTCCTTTGCATGATCGTGTGATCGTGCGCCGTCTGGAATCCGAAGAGGTGTCCACTGGCGGCATCATTATCCCGGACACAGCAAAAGAGAAGCCCATTCAGGGCGAAGTAATTGCCGCTGGCAATGGCAAGATCGCGGAAAATGGGGATGTTCGCCCATTGGATGTAAAGGCTGGAGATCGCGTGATCTTTTCCAAATATGCCGGTACGGAGATCAAACTGGATGGCAACGAATTCCTGATGATGCGTGAGGACGACATCCTCGGCGTCGTCGAATCCTAATAGAGAAGGAGAAGAGATAAATGGCTGCTAAAGATATTCATTTTAGCGAGAGCGCCCGTTCCCAGATTATGGACGGCGTCAACAAACTGGCTGATGCGGTCAAGGTAACTCTTGGACCCAAAGGCCGCAATGTCGTCCTTGATAAATCATGGGGCGCTCCAACCATCACCAAGGATGGCGTCAGCGTCGCCAAGGAGATCGAACTGAAAAACAAGTTCGAGAATATGGGCGCCCAGTTGGTTAAGGAGGTTGCCTCCAAGACATCGGACGTTGCCGGTGATGGCACCACGACCGCGACCGTGCTGGCTCAGGCCATCGTCCGTGACGGCATCAAGGCCGTTGCCGCGGGTATGAATCCCATGGACCTGAAACGGGGCATCGATAAGGCGGTTGACGCTATTGTCGCCGAGCTGAAGGTCCTTTCCAGGGATGTGAAGGACAAGCATGCAATTGCACAGGTCGCCACCATCTCGGCCAATGGCGATGAGACGGTTGGCACCATCATCTCCGATGCCATGGATAAGGTCGGAAAAGAGGGTGTGATTACGGTAGAGGAGGCCAAGGGTCTGGAAACAGAGCTGGATGTCGTCGAAGGCATGCAGTTTGACCGCGGTTACCTCTCGCCCTATTTTGTGACCAATGCGGACCGCATGGAAACGGAGCTTGAGAGCCCTTACATCCTTCTGCATGAGAAAAAGATCAGCAGCATGCGCGACCTTTTGCCCGTCCTGGAAAATGTCTCACGTGCCGGCAAGCCCATGGTCATCATCGCCGAGGATATTGAGGGCGAGGCATTGGCAACCCTGGTTGTAAACAAGGTGCGTGGCGTCCTGAATGTCGCCGCCGTCAAGGCGCCAGGCTTTGGCGACCGCCGCAAGGCCATGCTGGAAGATATGGCAATCCTGACCGGCGCCAAGGTGGTTTCCGAGGATCTCGGCATCAAGCTGGAAAATATCACGCTCGACGATCTCGGCCAGTGTGGCCGGGTGAAGATCACCAAGGACAACACTACCATTGTGGATGGTGCTGGCGGGAAAAAGGATGTTGAAGGAAGAATCAGTCAGATTCGCAAGCAGATTGAGGACACCACATCCGATTACGACCGTGAAAAACTGCAGGAGCGTCTGGCCAAACTGGCCGGTGGTGTTGCCGTCATCAAGGTTGGCGCCGCTACGGAAGTAGCCATGAAAGAGAAAAAGGATCGTGTTGATGATGCCTTGCATGCAACCCGCGCCGCGGTGGAGGAGGGCATGGTCCCCGGCGGCGGTGTCGCTTTGCTGCGCGCTCGCAAGGCCATCGATGACATTGAAACCGCAAATCATGATCAGGAAGTGGGGATTGCGACCGTGCGCCGCGCCCTGGAAGAACCGCTTCGTCAGATCGTAAGCAATTGCGGCGTCGAGGCATCGGTGGTAGTCAATGAGGTGGTAAATAACACCGAAATTAATTATGGCTTTAATGCCGCCACTGAAGAGTACTGCGATCTGATGGAGGCGGGCGTCATCGATCCGACCAAGGTCACCCGTTCGGCCCTGCAGAATGCGGCATCCATTGCCGGTCTGTTGATCACCACGGAGGCTATGGTTGCCGAGTTGCCGAAGAAGGATACCCCGCCGCCCGCTCCGGGAGGCGATGCCGGAATGGGCGGTATGATGTAATCCGATCTGATCTGTACAGGGCAAAGAAAAGGCGGCCATTGGCCGCCTTTTCTTGTGCCAATTTCCAAGCCTGAACTATTCATGAATAGTTCAGGTTCGATACTCGGCATTGATGCGGATGTATTCATGGGTCAAATCGCCGGTCCAGACCGTGGCCGAGGCATCCCCCATGCCGAGATCAACCCGCAAGCTGAACTCATCCCGGGAAAAGGCCCTCATTCCATCCTCCTCCCGGTAACCGGGATACAGATTCCCGTCTGCGAGGATCGGGATTTGATCTACGCTGAGTGAGATTGTATCCGGCTGTACGGCCACGCCACTGTTGCCGATTGCGGACAGGATACGTCCCCAGTTTGCATCTGATCCGGCAAAGGCGGTCTTGACAAGTGGTGAAACCGCTATGGCGCGCCCGACCTTCCTGGCCTCATCCTCGTTGCGTCCTCCGGCAACCTGAATCGTAACAAATTTGGATACGCCTTCGCCATCGCGTACGATCATCCGTGCCAGCTCCATGCACAGTTCCACCAAAGCGGTTTCAAATGCAACCGTTTCCTTGCAGGGGGAATACCCGAGCCCCAGACCCGAGGAGAGAAGATAGACCGTGTCATTCGTTGAGGTATCGCCATCTACGCTGATTGAGTTGAAGGAGCGATCCACAGCCCGCTTCAACATTGGCTGAAGTTGATCCGCGGACAACGGCGCATCGGAAGCGACGAAGGAGAGCATCGTGGCCATATTCGGGTGGATCATGCCAGAACCCTTGCAAATGCCCGTGATTGTATAATCGCCCACTCTGCGTGAGGCCCATTTGGCAAAGGTGTCGGTGGTGCAAATGGCCCGGGCAGCCTGCTCCCAGCCGTCTGGCGATAAATGCGCAACGGCCTCGGACATACCATTCCGAATGCGTTCTATGGGGAAAGGTTGGCCAATCACGCCTGTTGAGGCGGAAAGAATCCGTTCCGGTTTTGCGCCCGTTGCATGGGCGGCGGCGTCAATCAGATCAGCCGCCCAGGTTCGCTCCATTTTACCGGTGCCGGCATTGGCGTTTCCTGAATTGGCTATGAGTGCGCGAATATGTCTGGAGTGTTCAAACAAGGCCTGTTCACCCAGAGTTACGCAGGCGGCACGCATGCGGTTTTGAGTAAAAAGACCGGCGGCATGACAATCACAATCCGCCATGAGCAGCATGAGATCATTTCGCCTGCCTCGCAGTTCCGGAGACTTAACCCCGCATGAGGCCGCGCCAATCCTGAACCCTGGTACAGGCAGAGGCGAGTCAAGCTTCGGTGGGTTCACCGCCATCAGGGGGTTAAAGTGTTAAGGCGCGTAAGCGGCACGGACAGTATCAGTCATTATGCGGCCTGGCGGCGGCCATGACACTGTTTGTATTTCTTTCCGGAACCACAGGGACAGGGCTGGTTGCGTCCTACCTTCGGTTGGCTGCGCCGCATGGTTACCGGCGGCGCCTCATCCAGTTCTTCGTCACCATGCCTGAATGTCATTGGCGCCTGCCGGGCTTGCGGCTGGGGTTCCGGGGGCTGCTCTACACGTACCCGGTGCAGGGCCTGCATGGTCTCCTCGCGGACAAGGCCAATCATGGCTGCAAACAGTTTAAAGGACTCATGCTTATATTCCTGCAACGGCTGTTGCTGGCCATAACCCCTGAGCCCGATGCCTTCCCGCAGGTGATCCATGGCCAGTAGATGTTCCTTCCAGTTATGGTCAAGGATTTGTAAAACGAGAATTTTTTCAAACTGACGCATACTTTCCGGGCTGACGATCGCCTCTTTTTCCCGCATGGACTCCGCCAGTGTTTCCGTAATCCGTTCGCCCATCTGTTCGGCGGAATCCACGTCTCCGGAATCCACCCAGTCCCGGATTGGCGCCCGCAGGGCCAACTGTTCCTCCAGTTCCTTCCGCAGACCATCCAGATCCCAGTCCTCGGCATAAAACTGGGGCGGAAGATACTTATCGACCAGTTGCTGTACATAATCACGCCGCATGTCGACGATAACATCGGAGACATCCTCCGCCTCCAGCAGTTCACGCCGCTGGCCATAGATGACCTCGCGCTGCTGGTTCATGACATCATCGTACTCCAGGAGCTGTTTGCGGATGTCGAAATTGCGGCCTTCAACCTTCTTCTGGGAATTTTCAATGGCCTTGGTCACCCACGGGTGTTCAATGACTTCGCCCTCGTTAAAACCCATCTTCTGTAACATGGCTTGCATCTTTTCACCACCGAAGATACGCATCAGGTCATCTTCCAGAGAGAGATAAAAGCGGGATGAACCCGGGTCCCCCTGGCGGCCGGAACGGCCACGCAACTGATTGTCAATACGACGCGATTCATGGCGTTCCGAGCTAATGATATGCAGGCCGCCAAGTTCAACTACGATCTTGTGATCCGCCGCGCAGACCTCACGTATCCTGGCGGATTTTTCCTCAAGCTCCTCTTCCTTCAGGGTTTCAGGCAATTGCTGAATTAACATCTCCGGATTCCCGCCCAGGACGATATCCGTACCGCGACCGGCCATGTTCGTGGCGATGGTCAAGGCACCCCGGCTGCCCGCCTGAGCTACAATGCTGGCCTCACGCTCATGATGCTTGGCGTTCAAAACCTGATGCTCGATACCGCGTTCTTTCAACAGTTCGGACAACCGTTCAGATTTTTCAATGGATGTGGTGCCAACCAGAATCGGCTGTCCCCTGGCGTGACGCTCGTTGATGTCTTTAATAATAGCGGCATATTTGTCTCGCTCGTCCCGATAGACCAGATCGGGCATATCCGCCCTGATCATTGGCTTGTTGGTTGGCAGGATGACAACCTCCAACTTGTATATCTTCTCAAACTCTTCGGCTTCCGTATCTGCCGTGCCGGTCATGCCTGCCAGCTTCTCGTACATACGGAAATAATTCTGGAATGTCACCGAGGCCAGGGTCTGATTTTCGGGCTGGACCTTGACGTGCTCCTTGGCCTCAAGCGCCTGATGCAATCCATCCGAATATCGTCGCCCCGGCATCATGCGTCCGGTGAACTCATCAATAATCATGACTTCGCCATTCTTTACAATGTAGTCCACTTCGCGCGTAAACAGCGTGTGAGCGCGCAGCCCCTGAGTAGCGGCGTGGAACTGGTTCACATTCTCGGGATCATAGAGATCGCCGGATTTGAGCAGGCCAGCCTCCCGGAACAGATCCTCAACCCGTTCCATCCCCTTTTCGGTAAATGAAACCGCACGCTGTTTTTCATCCTTTTCGTAATCATCGGCATCGAGTTGCCGGATGAGCGTGTCCGCCTGTTCATAGAGTTCACCAGCCTGTTCGGCCGGGCCGGAAATGATCAGCGGCGTCCTGGCCTCATCGATCAAAATGGAATCCACTTCATCCACAATGGCGTAATAGAGCGGCCGTTGACGTACAAGTTCCTCACGACTGAAGGCCATATTATCACGCAGATAGTCGAAGCCGTACTCATTGTTGGTGCCATAGGTGATATCGGCATCATAGGCAGCCCTTCGCTCCTCATTGGAGATCCCATGCACAATGACTCCGACGCTCATACCCAGAAACCTGTAGATTCTACCCATCCATTCAGAGTCACGGCGAGCCAGATAATCATTGACTGTCACCACATGGACGCCTTTACCTGTCAGGGCATTGAGATAAACCGGCAGGGTCGCGACCAGGGTCTTGCCTTCGCCGGTCTTCATTTCCGCGATCTTTCCCTGATGCAGGATCATGCCGCCAATAAGCTGCGTATCGAAATGCCGCATGCCCAGCACTCGATGAGATGCCTCGCGTACAACGGCAAAGGTCTCTGGTAAAATATCATCAAGTCGACTGCCATTCGCCAGTTTTTCCCTGAAATATGCAGTCTTGGCCACAAGTTCGCCATCGGACAGAGCCTGAATTTCCGGCTCCAGGGCATTAATCTCATCTACAACTGAGTAGAGAGGTTTCAGAATCCGTTCGTTACGACTGCCGAAAACTTTAGTTAGTACGCTGAACATTCGTTCTCCTGAGAAAATAACCCGCAAAGATGTTGTAAAAAACTGGCAAATATAGCTGTGGCACGAAACCTAACATGCTGCCGGAGCGTCACCAAGAGCGCTCGGGCCATCAGAACAGCCACGATCCGAGACCACGATCCAGCTTTTTACGGCAACGGGACAATTGACCGCGATACCTTTTGGCATTGCGGTTCACCTTTGCGGCCACCTTAAGCAACCACTTTTTTCCGCTATAGGTTTTGCGCCGGTAGCCCCCATGACCCTCATGATAGGCCAGATACTGGCTGTATGCGTCTGATTTGGATATACCAAGCTTGCGGTGGCTCATGTTTCCATACCAGCCAATGAAATCCACCACATCCTCAAAGTCATCCCGATCGGCCCATAAATTA
This sequence comes from uncultured Zetaproteobacteria bacterium, assembly GCA_964597745.1. GTDB lineage: Bacteria > Pseudomonadota > Zetaproteobacteria > Mariprofundales > Mariprofundaceae > CAYLYU01. The sequence goes on along the minus strand of CAZQZF010000013.1, from coordinate 4,746 downwards.
CCGGTGTCTCTCAGATACCACTCCCAAGTGTCATCCATGACCTGGCCGTAGCCGTAGGCTGAAGACTTTCGGGTCCACGGAATAACCCAGAGCAGCCGGCTGCGAGGTGGTTTGGCATCAGGATGAAACCGGGATTCCTGATGAATGATGGCCAGTTGCACGTCAATCGGCACTCCCCATTTTTTATACGCATGTTTGGCACTTTTGTACCAGCCGCTTTTGTCCATAAAGATGGAGCAGGCATTGTCCGGGTTTTTCGGCGGAGAGGTTGCACAACCCGTCATGGCCATGCACAGTAATAATACCGGCATAAGAGATCTGTTGTTAGCGCGCATACCTGCTCTGGCAAACCTCAATTCTTGCGCCAGACCTTGAGTTTGCTCATGCGGAAGCGTCGAGCCTGAAACCGGAAGATAACGCCATCTCGCGTGATCTCTTCGATCGTCAGCCCCCCGGCGACCGTCTCTCCTTCACGCAGTGTTTTATCGTTGATAATGACCATGCGGGATGCTGGTTTATCCGAATAGATATGGGCCGAAATCCGGATGCCGGGCAGCACTCTCTGGATGGCCACAGGGAGCTCAGCCGCTGTCGGAAGCCTGGATCTGGAATCAGGCTGGGTCTTTGTTTGTTGCGGGTGAGGCTGCTGTATAACAACAGCGGCCTGACTGGTTGATGATGGTGTTATTTTCTGCCATTGCCGCGCGGTATCCGCCGATAAAGGCACCTCCATGGCCCTCTTTTTTGAAACGACTGCCTTCGGTTTTATCCGCCGTGCTACAGGCTTGACTGGCTTGATAACGGGTTTTGTTTGCCTTTCATTCCGTTCGGGAGGGGGCTTCACCGGCGTCAACCCGCCCGCCGTTGGAATAGCTGCTTTCGGCTTGACAGCAGGTTGCGTCAAGTTGGGTTGTGGCTGCTTGGGCTTCGGCAATGTTTTCACGGTCTCGGTTGATAATGGCAGCGGTACAACAGCCTCGGGAACAGGCGCTTTCGAGGATATTGTCACGTCCTGCTTAATTGAGACTTCAGGGTTCCAGGGTTGTCTCAAGTAAATAAAGAATGCGGCGCTTAGCGCCAACAACGCTGAAATCAAACCGATCCAGCGCATGGGTTTCCTGGCTGGCGGTTTGGACGGCGCCTGGACTGATTGCAAATTGGGGACTGAACCCCGCTGGCGTTCCTGCTCCGATTTCTTCAGGGCATCGAGGATATAGGACATGGTTAGACATTCTCCTGGCCAGAATGCAGCACAGGTACGCTCTTATCCGGTATGGTATTGAGCCTGATCAATGCCCGGCCACCGGCAATTCCATCCGCTAACAGGCCCTGTGACTGTTGAAAGGCCTTGATCTGTTCCCCGTGAGTATTGCGAAGCTCCGACAGGGCCGGATGATTCAAATACTTCAGACATTGAAGACCCCGCGGCTGTGCAAAGAGACAGGGATCACCATTGGTATCAGACCGATACGAAACATCCCAGACTCTGAACAGTTCCGTGAAGGCCTCGAAATGACTGGCCGCAATGCTATCGCCGATTGGCCATTGCAGTGCGGCGAGAGCCGGGATTGGTTTTTCGGCAGCCGACTGCTTTTCCTGAGCATGTGTTGAACTGGAGGGAGAAGGTTGCTTTTCCTGGATAGGCGCTGTATTAGATGGAGAAAGCTGCTTTTTCCGGGTTACCATCGAATTGAAAAGGGCAGGTAACCGGGCGAATTCCTGTGGATTATAGTAGTAGGTCCAGAAAAGCACTGCCGCCGCCAGAAACAAACCGGTCACAAGCCAGGCAAGCATCCCGCCAGATCGCGGTTTTACGTAGGCGTTCTCCCCAAAAACCTCCCGTGCCGCCTTGGTCAGGATCCGGCCATCAACCTTTTTCTGGTCAAGGGCATAGGCTCCAAGCATTGCACGGTCACACAACACATTGATGAGTCTGGGCACGCCACGGCTCAGGCGAAATAATTGAGTCAGGCTTGATCTGTCAAAAAGGATATCATGTGATCCGGCCACGCTGAGCCGATGTTTGATGTAATCCGTAACCTCGTGCTGCTCCAACGGTCCAAGGTAATATCGGGCAGTAATGCGTTGCGCCAACTGCCTTAATTCGGGACGGGCCAGTTGATCGTGCAATTCCGGCTGACCAAGAAGAATGATCTGCAACAACTTTCGTTTGTCTGTTTCAAGATTGGTCAGCAACCGCAGTTGCTCCAGGACTTCCGTACTCAGGTTTTGCGCCTCATCAATAATCAATACCGTATTGCAGCCTCTGGCATGCGCCGCAAGCAGATGTTCATTGATACGGTCAACAAAGACCTTGATACTGCGATTTTCCCAAGGATAGGCGATTCCAAGTTCATCACAGATCGAGGCCAGGAGTTCAACCTCGCTCAATTTCGGATTAAAGATAAAGGCGACTTCAGTATTTTCAGGCACTTGTTCCAACAGGCAGCGGCATACCGTGGTCTTGCCCGTTCCAACCTCACCCGTGAGCAAGACAAATCCACCATTGCTGCCAATGCCGTACAGCAGATGCGCCAGGGCCTCCCGATGGCGTTCGCTCATATAGAGGTAACGCGGATCAGGAGCTATCGAAAATGGGGCTTCCTTCAGTCCAAAGAAATCGGTGTACATTCTTGCCAACTATAGAGGATCACTGTCAATCCGTGAACCAGTGCAAGCAGGCAACTCCAGTATCAGGCTGGCGCCGCCAAGCCCGCCATTGCCGATCTGGATAGAACCCGCATAGGCATGAACAATATCACGGACGACGGCCAGACCAATGCCCTGACCTGGCACGCTCTGGTCAGCGCGTACTCCCCGGTTCAGAATCTGTTCCGCCTGACCGGCAGGAATACCCGGACCGTCGTCTTCTATGGTTAGAAACAGCCGATTTCCCTTGATCCTGGCAGAAAGGCGAATCCGGTTGTGGCACCACTTAAATGCATTTTCAATCAGGTTGCCGAGCAATTCCATGAGATCACCCTGATCACCGCGAAAACAGATCCCTGCATCGATCTCCAACTGAATCTGGATGGATTTATCATGGTGAACCTTCTTCAGCGCACCCATGATCTTCTCCGCAACGGGCAGAACAATTACAGGCTTGACCATCATCCCTGAAGGACCCGCCGTTGCGGCGCGTTGCAACTGATAGCTGATGATCTGATCCATGCGTTCGATTTGTTCTTCCATTGCTACTGCCGCTTCAGACTGGTTCTCAGCCCCATCGCTTGCCATCCGTATTACAGCCAGAGGCGTCTTCAGGCTATGGGCCAGATTGGCCAGCGCTTCCCGGTAGCGAGTCTGCTGACTGCGTTCATGGCGCAACAATGCATTCAGGTTATTCGTCAGCTTTTCTATCTCTCCTGGATAGGCGCCTTGAATCCGATCCTGTTTGCCGGATTCAATTGATGCCACCTCAATCGCTACCCGGCGCAGCGGGGAAAGTCCCCAACGCAGAATAGCAGCCTGGGCAATCAACAGCAGCAGGGCCATGCCGCCAAGCCAGCCCCAAAGGCTGTGTCTGTAATGTCTAATCTGAGCGTGGAATGCCTTGAGGTCCTCGGCAATGTGAAAGGTAAACGGAAAAATGCCGGATTCCGTCTCCCAGTTGATCGCAAAACTGTATACGAAAAACTCCGTATTGTTTTCATCCTTGATTTGGCCGAAGCGCTGTTCTCCGGGCCGCAGCGCCTGTAGAGACGGAAACTTCCTGCCAAGAACTGAATGCGATTGCCACAGAGAATCACCGTTGCCTGATGTTATCTGTGCATACAGCCCTGAGCCCGGCACATTGAGACGCGCTTCGGCCAGCGTTTTCGGCATGGAAATTTGACCCTTGGCATCAACCTCGGCGGCGGCCAGAAGTAGATAAATCTGGCCCAGTTGTCTGTCCCGTACAGCCGAACGAGCGCTGTCAAAAAAGGCGCGGTCCAGTGCGGCTGCCGTCAGAATCACAAACGAAGCCAGCACTATGCCCGCGCTTAAAGTCAGCCGGGTGTTTATCGATAATTGCATTTACTCCAGCGGGATAAAGCGGTAGCCGCGGCCACGCAGTGTCTCAATAGGATTAAGAATAGCCTCCGGGTCGAGTTTGCGGCGCAGGCGGCCGATCATCACCTCCATGACATTGCTGTCCCGATCCTCATCGTGAGGATAGAGATAATCGGCCAGTCGGCTCTTGGAGATAACTTTCCCGCTATTACGCATCAGATGTTCCAGGAGCCGGTATTCAAAGGCAGTCAGGTCAATGACCCTGCCCTGCACTTGCACTTCCTGAGTTTCCGGGATGATTGTGATCGGACCACTGGTCATTTTATGCGGACTGAGGCTGGCGGAACGGCGCAGAAGAGCCTTAAGACGCGCCAGCAGCTCTTCCATATGAAAGGGCTTGACCATATAATCGTCAGCACCGGCTTCCAGACCTTCAACCTTATCCTGCCAGCGGTCACGGGCAGTCAAAATGAGGATGGGGAGATTATTGCCTTGCAGACGCAGGCGTCGAATAACCTCAATGCCGGACATCTCCGGCAATCCAAGATCAACAATCGCTGTATCAAGAGGGTATTCAGAAGCAAAGTACAAGCCCTCGGCCCCGTCGCCGCTGGCATCCACTACGTAACCGGACTGTTCCAGGCAATGTTGAATCTGATCCCGCAACCGCACTTCATCTTCTACGATGAGAATACGCATGGACTTAACGACCTCGTGTCATGGCGCCTGTTCTGGCATTAACATGAATAATCC
>CAZQZF010000012.1:0-17744 GCA_964597745.1 uncultured Zetaproteobacteria bacterium | reverse complement strand
ATGTAAACTAAATAATAAGGCATGTAAGTAATTTTTTTATTTATAAATATTATCCTATAAAGGAATAATTACTATTTATAACGCTTCATAAAACACTGCGATGATTGCGCAAAGTCTTTATTTACAATACATTCCATGGATAACAGCAATGAACAGCCGTTCTGACAATTGAATGGCGTTCTGAAGGTATAAAAAGCCATGGATAGTCAAAGTCATATTGTGAGCGCGTATATGGACGATAACAGGAAAAACCTCTTCTAGGGTTAAAGGTCCGGATGTTTAATCTGAACTATTCATATGCACATCCATCTGTGGGTAGGGGATGGAGATGCCATTTTTATCGAAGGCCAGCTTGATCCTTTCATTGAGATTACATTTCACAGTCCAGTAGTCTCCACTCTTTACCCACGGGCGTACGACAAAATTGACACTGCTGTCCGCCAGTTCAGCAAGGGCTATTTGGGCTTCCGGGTCCTTCAGGATCCGCTTGTCGGCATCTAGGATGCCCTGCATAATTTCTCTTGCCTTACGGATATCGTCGTCGTAGCCGATACCAAACACCATGTCGATACGCCGGGTATCACGGGCAGAATTATTGATAATAATGCCTCCATAAATACTGCCATTTGGTACGGTGACCTCACGGTTATCCGCAGTGCGCATGATAGTGCTGAATATGGTGATACGCTCCACCACTCCGCTGGTTCCTCCAGCCTCAATGAAGTCGCCTATATTAAAGGGCCGGAACAGAATCAGCATGACGCCAGCGGCAAAATTCTGTAAGGATCCCTGCAGGGAAAGTCCAATCGCCAATCCGGCTGCGCCCAAAAGGGCTATCAGTGAAGTGGTGTCAACACCAAGTTGATTGAGGGCTGCAATAATAATGAACAGAAAAAGGATGACATTGACGATATTTTTGATGAACCCGATCAGGATCTGATCGATTCGCATTTTGATCAGGAGCTTTTCAACAATCCGGACAATACATTTGGCAATGATTCGGCCAATGACGAAGATGGCAATGGCGAAAACAATATTGATACTCCACGGTACCAGATAGTTCGTTGAAAAACTGCTCAGATTAAGATTTTCAGGCATTTGTACTTCCCCTTCAAAATTTCAGGCCGGATCATAGGTGAATCATGTATGAACCGAAATAGAGAAATGGTTCCTTGCCATGAACTCAATCCGTCTCTAAAGTCCCCGTCGCTTCGGGTGCCCCGGGTGCTGTTCAAGTGCCGGGGTGAAACGGGAAGTCCGGTGAGGTTTAGCTAATTGCTGCCAAGACCGGCGCTGCCCCCGCAACTGTAAGCCTGACGATTCGATCCAGCAGCCACTGTGCCATAGGGTTTTAATTGACTCTGCAGCATGGGAAGGCGGAATCGAAGAGGTTGAAGGCAAGCCAGGAGACCGGCCCGGGCAAGGAACTCCACGGAGTTCCGAACGGGATTTTGCCTCGGTGGGAGGTGCGTCGTCCGGCCTTGCCCTTTCCTTCAGCAATCCGGCGCCTCCATCTCCTATCTGCTAATCCCGCATCAGATGATGCGCGGCGGGCGCAGGGAGAAAACCATGAAATATCCAGTCATTATTTTCTGTACATTGTTGCTTTTGATTTGTTCTACGGCAGCAGAGGCCCAGGTCGAGGATCTGGGCATTGTTGAGGTCACATCAGGGCGCTATGAGGCGCCGGCGAAGAGATCCAGCAAACCGGTGACAATCATTGACCGCAAGGCCATTGAGGCGTCCCATGTTGAAAATGTCGTTGATCTCCTGAGAGGCGAGGCCGACATCGTAGTGCGCGACAGCTCCGGCATCGGTGCAAAGGCGCAGGTGGATCTGGGCGGATTCGGTGAGGCATCACCGGCAAATCTGGTCGTGCTGATCGATGGCCGCAGGGTCAACAGTCCCGATCTCTCCGGCGTGGACTGGACCCAGATCCCGGTAGATCAGATCGAGCGTATCGAGATCGTCCACGGCGGCTCCTCGGTACTTTATGGAGATGGCGCCGTCGGTGGAGTGATCAACATCATTACCCGCATTCCTGAATCAGGTGGCAAGATCACCCTGGACGGAGGCAGCTTTGGCACCTTTTCCGGTCTGGGCAGGATCGGGGCGGATAGCGGCAGGGTGCGCGTGGAGGGCAATGTCTCGGGGCTCAGCACGGATGGATACAGGGACAACAGCACCTTTGAAAGGTTTGATGGAGGCGGACGGGCTGAGGTTGACCTGCCGTTGAATCTCAGTCTGAGGTTGAGCGGCAATCACCACCAGGATCGTGCCGGTCTGCCGGGGGCATTGACCACTGCTCAGGTCGCAGCCAACCGGACGCAGGCATCAAATCCCAGGGATTTCAGCCGCACCTCGGACAGCTTTGTCGATGGCGGGCTGAACTGGGCATCCGATTTCGGTCTTGAGCTGGATCTGGCCGGCGGCATGCGCCGGCGCGATGTGCATTCCGAGTTTCCCGGATTCGGTTCCATCAGTGATTTCGTGAACCGGACCCGTTCCATCCGGCCTAAACTGAATCTGGTTCTGGGCGAGACCTATCCCGTTCATATTGTTGCCGGCGCCGATATTGACCGTGGCGATGGCAGTTTCGATTTTGGCGGGACGGTAACTACCACCATCTTCAATCGCAAGCGAGACGGTTATTATGGGCGAATCGAGATCGGGGCAGGCGAGGGCCGCTTGGCGGTTTCCGGTGGTGTTCGCTCGGAAAAGGTGCAGGATGACTTCTCACAGACGGGTGTTCAGTCTGCTTCAAACCGGCTTACGGCCTGGGAGGCCGGTGTTTCGCTCGGCCTGGTTGAGAGCCTGCGCTTTCGGTTGAATGCCTCACGCTCCATTCGCTTTCCGCTGCTCGATGAGCGGTTCAACTTTTTCAGTGGTGCGGTGAGTACCACGCTTCTGCCCCAGACCGGTCAGCATTACGGCGCATCACTGCGCTATGGCGGCAGGCCGGCCTGGGTCGAGGTCTCCATAAGCCGCGCCAGCCTCGATAATGAAATCTTTTTCAATCCGGTCACCTTTGCCAATGAGAATTACCGGGATACGACGCGTCATGATGTGCTAATGGTTTCAGCCTCATGGCGGATGGATGATTGGTTGCAGATTTCCGGCAACTACACATTCAGCCGGGCGAAGTTTCATGGCGGTGCATTCGATGGCAGGGAGATACCGGCCGTTCCCAATTCTCGCTTTGGCCTGAACTGGAAGGCCGACTGGACCGGTGCCTTCAATACGGTGGTCAGACTCAGCTATGTTGGTGAATCATTCCTGATCAGTGATCAAGGCAATGTGCGAACGCCTTTGTCCTCGTATGTTGTTCTGGATGCAGCGGCCAGCTATCAATGGCGGGATTTTGAGGTATTTGCCCGCCTGGATAATCTGACAAGCCGGAAATACAGCTCCTTTGGCGTCTTTTCACCCGGCTTCCCGCCTTTTACTCCGCCCTCGGACAATTTTTTTCCATCGCCGGAAATCGCCTTCCGGGCGGGAGTGAGTTATACCTTCTAGGAACAGGTCTCTCTGGCCGTGGGTGGTGGTGAGTGTTGCTATCCATGGCCTTGCCCTGTTTTATGTCTGGCAAGTGTACATCCATCCCGAGATGCCGGGGCGGGTGGCTGTCATTCAGGTTGATCTGATTGCATCGCACAGGGTCCCCTTGCAAGAATCAGAGGGGATGAATGGCGGAGCCCGTCATCACTCACGGGTCTTGCAAGAGGATCATAAGCCCAAAATAGAGATGAAAAACGAACCCCCGCTGGCATTCCAAAAGCCCATTCAACAACCGCATGTTTCAAAACCCTCAGGCCCTTCCGGAGAAAGTCCCGCAGGTAGACATCCCACAACCATCAAGGAACATGCCCGTCTGGATTTAAACCGCAAACCGGCATTCAGGCGGGAAACTCCGGAACCCGCGCCAGTGGTGCAGACCGCATCCCGATCATCTTCTGCAATTGCTGCGAAGGTCGTCCCAGTTAATCCGGTCGGAGATAAACAGGATGAGAAGGAGAATCTCGAGATATTGCGTCGGCATCTGGAGGCCCATAAATTTTACCCCGCCAGCGCCCGCAGGAGGGGCATTGAGGGTGACGTAAAGGTCGGGTTTAACCTGGACAAGCAGGGCCGTGCGGACAGAATTTCGATTCTGACCGGATCGGGCCATGCCGTTCTGGATCGCGCCGCCCTCAAGACCGTGGTCGAGGCCCAGCCCTTTCCCGTACACGGTGGCGCATACAGATTCTATCTGCGATTCAGGCGATTGTGAAAGGGTTTGATCGCTTCGTAAAAAGCCCATCCATGGCCTTTTTACTTCTGGTTGTTTTCCTGTCCTTACCAGGCATGGCGATTGCCGGAGAACGCATTCTGGCGTTGTCTCCCAACGCCTGTGAGATGCTGTTTGCCATCGGTGCGGGGAAGGATGTGGTGGGTGCCGGGGAGTATTGCGATTATCCTGAGGCGGCAGGAAGGCTTCCACGTGTAGCGAATGCCCGCCGGATTTTCGTGGAGGCGGCCCTGCGCCTGCATCCAACCCTGATTGTGACGGCGGACCGGCATATTAAAGGATTGAAGATGCTGGAGGGGCGCGGGGTTCGGATTATTGTCACGCATCCGCACAGCTTCTCCGATATTTTTTCAGATATGCGGCGTTTGGGGATGGTTACCGGTCATGCAAATCAGGCTGGGAAGGTTACAAAAAAACTGGAACAGCGTTTACAGGCCGTGCAATCACAGCATGCCCGCCCTGTTTCCATTTTCTTCGAGGTATGGAGCGACCCATTGATGACTCAGGGTAAAAGGAGTTTTATCACCGAGGTTGTTAAAGCAGCCGGAGGACGAAATATCTTTGCTGATACGCCGCTGGAGACGGTGCGAGTCAATATCGAAGCGGTACTGCGAGCCAGGCCGGAGGCTATTGTCATCCCTTCAAGCTCCGGCGATATAGGCGCACGCCGAAAATTCTGGCTCAAATGGCTTAAAAACGTGCGGGTTATTGCCATTAATCCGGATCTCATCAGCCGTCCCGGCCCCCGTCTTGTGGATGGACTGGAGGTCCTTAAAAAACAATTGTTGAATAGCGAGCCCGGGAAAACAGCCTCGATGATTCATTGACATATCATGGGCCCGGTTTATACTAAACCAGTTTATTGACTAGTAGGAGTTGATATGTCTCATGAATCACGTAAGCGGGTTTCTGCTTTTGATGCAAAAACACATCTTTCATCCCTGATTCGGGAGGTAGAAGGTGGACAAAGTTTTACGATTACCCGGCGGGGATCACCCGTTGCACGGCTGGAGCCAGTCAATGATCAGACTGGAGATGTGTCCGGATTGCTGGCCCGTTTTCGCTCCGTCAGGCAGCGTATCAAAGGCGATTTCAATATCCGTGAATTGATTGATGAAGGGCGTAAACACTGATGCCCTGGATCATGGATTGTTCGATAGCGGCGGCATTGGGGCTTCCCGATGAGTCTTCTTCCGTAGCAGATTCGTTTTTATTGCAGATGAAAAATGATGAAACATGGGTTCCCTCGCTTTGGTGGCATGAGATTGGCAATGTACTGGCCACAGCCAGGCGAAGAGGCCGCGTGAGCGATAATATTGTCTCTAATTTAATTCAATTATATGGTGATTTGCCCGTCCAAACCGATCTTGCATCGGGTTCCGGCTGGATGGAGCGGGTTCATCGTCTGTGCATTACATATGATCTCTCAGCCTATGATGCCGCCTACCTTGAACTTGCCGAACGCAAGCAGGTCGGGTTGGCAACGCTGGATACAGGGTTGAGCCAGGCCGCCAGCGCCTGCGGCATCGAACGCTTTACCTGCTGATATACCGCTATGAAGATCAGAATCTCTATTGCCCTGATGCTGATTCCGGCGCTGTTAATCATTGCAATCTGCGCCGGAGAGGAGTGGATCAATCCCTGGCATATGTCCGGGATGGAAGCGACGATTTTCTGGGACCTGCGGCTTCCGCGCCTGTTAATCGCCTTTTCTGTGGGTGGATTGTTGGCGCTGGCCGGAGCCTGGTTTCAGGTGCTGCTGGGCAATCCGCTGGCCGAGCCCTATGTGTTGGGCGTGGCCGGTAGCGCCTCGGTGGGAGCGGTCACGGGGTTGATGCTGTTGCCTGAATCGGTATGGGCGATGTCCATCGGGGCCTTTGCCGGCGCATGGCTGGGGATTGCCGTGGTCATGGCCTTTTCGCATCTGGGACCGTCGCGCGTGTTGCTGGCCGGGGTGGTGCTGGCTGCGTTCTGGGCGGCTCTGCTGGCGCTGCTGCTGGCCCTGTTGCCGGAGCGCGGGTTGGGCCGCTCCTTTGCATGGATGATGGGAGATCTGTCGCATTCGGATATTCCCGTGCCGCTGTTGCTCATGGTCTGGGCCGTTGCGCTGGGTTGCGGCATGTGGCTATCCCGTGCTCTGGATATTCTCCTGCTGGGCGAACGTCATGCCGAGGCATTGGGTGTTGATGTGAAATCACTGCGCAGGCGACTGCTCCTCCTGGCCAGCGCGGTTACGGCCATTGCGGTGACGGCGGCGGGAACGATCGGTTTTGTCGGACTTGTCGTACCGCATCTGATGCGGCTGATATTCGGTTCATTGCACCGTTTTGTTCTGCCCGCATCCGCTGTTGGCGGCGGCCTGTTGCTGGCGCTTGCCGACACGGCGGCGCGTACGGTGATTGCACCCGCTGAGTTGCCCGTAGGCGTGCTTACCGCCATGATCGGCGTGCCGGTGTTTCTCTGTTTGCTCTTGCGGCGCGCATCATGAATCTTCTCGAACTGAAACACGTCACATTGCAACGCGGCGAACGCATATTGTTCAGCGGTTTTTCCAAGGCTGTGGTTCCTGGACGGGTCACGGTCATTATGGGGCCGAATGGCACGGGGAAGTCCAGCCTGTTGCTGGCATTGGCGGGCATGATCCCGGCTTCCGGCAGGATTGCATTGCAGGGCAAACCGCTGAATGAACATTCCAGGCCAGAGATTGCACGGCAGATCGCATGGCAGGGCGATCTGCCGCCAACGGAGTTTGGCCTGACGGTAGCCCAGCGTCTGCAATTGGCCGGCGGTGAAGAAGATGCGAGAATCAGCGAACCCGCAACACTCATGGAGGTAGATGGCCTTCTGGATCGTGGTTTGGGAGAGCTTTCCAGCGGTGAGAGACAAAGGGTGGAATTAACGGCCCTGATGCTGCGGGATGCGCCTCTGTGGCTTTTGGACGAGCCGACCGCGCATCTGGATCTGCGTCATCAGGTGATGTGGCTGAAGGTGCTGCGGCGACAGTCGGGGCAGGGTCGTGCCATTGTCGTTGTGATGCATGATATTCAACAAGCCATGAGTATTGCGGATGATGTGGTATTGATTGATGGTAGCGGCAACATTGAAACTGACAAGGCAGTGACGATGCTGACGCAGGAACGGCTGCAGGAGGTGTTCGGGGTTCCATTGAGGAAAGCATCCCTGTTGCACGAATATTGCGAGACCGAACACGAAATCGCGCGATAAACGGCATGGATTGAGTGTGGTCAACACCGGCGAGGGGAAAGGGAGATCCTCATCCGCCCTTGGCATGGTCTTTCGGGCGGCGGGCTGGGGTATGAAGGTGTGCGTCATCCAGTTTATCAAGGGCAGGTGGCAGACCGGTGAACAGAAGGCGGCCGCGCGGTTTGAGAACATCGAGTGGCATGCCATGGGGGACGGCTTTACCTGGGACACAAAGAACCCCGAACAGGATATCCGGACCAGCCTAAACATATGGGAGCTGTGCAAGAAAAAGGTCCGTTCGCATAAATTTGATCTGCTTGTCTTTGATGAGATTAATTATTGCGTCAGTTACGGCTGGATCAGCGGCGCGGAGATCTGCGAATTTCTAAAAGCTGAACGGCCGGCGTGGATGCATGTGATTCTGACTGGCAGAAGCGCGCCACCGGAAATCATCGAATGCGCCGATACGGTGACTGAAATGCGCAAGCTGAAGCACACCTTCGATCAAGGTATCAAGGCGGAGCAGGGCATCGAATTTTGAACCTGATTCTGGCCCATGGCTCTCCGGATGATCGGCATCGCCGGCAGGTCAGGGATTTGGCGTTAAAGGTTGCGGAACGGCTTGCAGAGCCTGTCGAGGCAGGGTTTCTGGATGGTGAAAACCTTCCGGCAGGCTCCACTGTGCTGCCACTGTTCCTCGGGGAGGGAAGGCACGGGCGGCAGGATGTAGTTACCCTGGCCAGGGAATCGGATTGCATACTGTTGCCGTCACTGGCCTGCCTTGCCGGGGAGATTGCCGCGATGGCAGCCGATCTGGCTGAAAAGGTTTCTCTTTCACATTGTCCGGTTCTCTTTGCCATCTATCGTTTGCGGGGATTTGAGCGACTGGTTTCGGGTCTGAACAGGCAAAGGAAGCGATTTCCACGGATGGCGCTGGCATCATTGCATGGCCTCGATTGCGCATCCATATTAAATCTCTGGCGGTCTGAAGGGGTCAGGCATATCGTAGTGCAGCCTGCATTTCTGTTTCATGGGCATACGATGGAACGGCTTAAAACTTGCCTGTTTGAAGAGGATATCGATATGGATTGGCGGATTGGATTGCCGCTGGCCGAGCATGCGGAATTTCCGGACCTGTTGGCTGCATGCTTTAGGAAAGGTGATAACCGTGAAGCTTGATGCACCGCTGCAGTCCGGGGAAGTGGCGCTGGTTGGCGCCGGGCCGGGGGATCCGGGTCTGTTGACGGTTGCAGCTCTCAGTCTGCTTCGGGATTGCGATGTCATCATTCATGATGCCCTGGTTTCGGAGAAGGTCCTTGATCTGGGTAATCCGAATGCCAGACGTGTCTTCGCGGGAAAGCGCGGCGGCAGGCCCTCGGCAAGCCAGAGTGATATCTGCAATACGATGATTTCTCTGGCCAGGGAAGGTCATCGCGTGGTTCGTCTCAAGGGGGGCGATCCCTTTGTTTTTGGCCGTGGGGGCGAGGAGATCAGCAGGCTTGCCGAGGCCGGTATCCGTTTCCGCGTGATTCCCGGTATTTCAGCCGGAATTGCCGCTCCGGCCATGGCCGGGATACCGCTGACTGAACGCAGTGTGAACAGCACCCTAGCCTTCCTGACCGGGCATGAGGCGTCGGTGGATAGTCGCATTGACTGGAAGGCGATGGTAACGGCATTCCCCGTGCTGGTGTTTTATATGGGGGCAAGGAATCTACCGAAAATTGCGGACCGATTGGTTTCAGCAGGTCTCGTAGATTCTACGCCAGTAGCCATTATCCACGCTGCTACATTGGCTGAGGAGGAGATCAGCATTGGCTCGCTGGCTGATGCGTATGAAGGGAGGCTGGAAGCTCATTCTCCCTCAATCGTGATCGTGGGAGAAGTGATCACTAAAAGAAGGCCCTGGCGTTAACCCATCAAATCTTGGTTAACGCTTTTATACAACTCGAGACAGTGCAAAGGTGCTCACCGGCTGTTGCAAATTAGCCAAAGCGCGCGAGGCAAATCGCAGTGTGGCTCCAGTCGTATGAATGTCGTCCACAATCCAGATACGTCCCTGTATCGCAAGTTTACTCCAGATACGAAGGTCAACGGAGAACGCCCCACGCAGGTTGCGTCCGCGGGCTGCGCTTCTCAAGGATGACTGGCGGGCCTGCTCGCCCTGCCTTCTTAGTAGTTTCCATTCCCAACCGCAGCCGGCAATATTCGCAATATGCCGGCTGAGGTCGGCGGCGTGATGTTGCCCCGCCTTGCGCATACGTTTAAGTGGCATGGGGACGGGTAATAACACATCCCCGGGGTTAAAGAGTTCCTGCAGCCGGGGGCGGGAAGCATTCAGCAGCCAAAGCAGTCCCGCATCTCTGCCTTCCAGTTTCCATGCCAGGACAGCCTCACGCACCGGACCGGCATAGGCAAACAGGGAAACGGTTTCCTCCTGCGGGGGAGGCCTTGTCAGGCAGCGTCCGCAGGGGCCGGGGGCAAGGTCCTCGGCAAGAGGTTGGCCGCATCTTCGGCAGGTATGAGGCGTGATCACCTGAATGTCTCCGGCGCACTGGTTACAGCAGGACTGTCCCTCGGACACAAGCTTATGGCAGAAGACACAGGAGGATGGAAAGATTAAATGCAATCCCCTCCCGACCAATCCTGTTGACAGTCCTGACATGCCTTTCAGCATGCCTTACATGACGGATAGCCGCAACTGGTTCAAGCCAACCCCTGCATATCGACGCCGGCGATTGCCTCTGTGTCGTAGAAGTGGGGGCGTACAGCTCAATGTCGGGGATAGAGATCTCATTAATTTCGCCTCGAATGATTATCTGGGACTGGCTTCACATCCCGATGTAAAAGCGGCTGCCAGGGGGCGCATCGACAAACAGGGTCTTGGCAGCGGCGGCTCCAGACTGATTTCCGGTGATGCGCCGGAATTGCATGAACTGGAATCGGTACTTGCTACATGGAAAGGTTATGAATCGGCGCTCGTTGCCGGTTCCGGTTACCTGGCCAATATCGGTCTGATTGATGCCCTGGCCAGCCGGGATGCCATGCTCTTTTGCGACAGACTGAACCATGCATCACTGGTAGATGGGGCGCGTCTCAGCCGGGCGCGCGTCTTTCGATACGCCCATCGGGATATGAACCAGCTTGAGGCGTTGCTGCAAAACCATCCATGCAGACATCGCCTGATTGTCAGTGATGGCGTATTCAGCATGGATGGCGACTGCGCTCCCGTCCGCGAGATGCTGGCGCTTGCCGAGAGATATGACGCCTTGCTGATAATCGATGATGCGCACGGCACGGGCGTGGTTGGCCCGGAAGGCCGGGGTCTGCTGGCCAAGTTCGGTATCTCTGGTCACCCGCGTTTGCTTGAGGTTGGCACCATGGGCAAGGCCCTTGGCGGCTACGGCGCATTTATTCTGGGCGCGAACGAGATGATTGACGGTCTGAAACAGCAGCTCAGGACCATGATCTACTCCACCGCCCTGCCGCCCTGTCTGGCCGCCGCGGCAACCGAGGCCGTACATCTGGCCCGTCAATCGGATCTTCGCCACCAACTGTGGGCCAATATCGAACATTTTTTGCAACTTGCCAGGGATTTGGAGATTCCCCTCATGGCCTCTCGTACAGCCATCCAACCCATCATGATCGGCAGGGATCAGGATGCCCTGCAAAGCTCGGCCAGCCTCAGAGACGCCGGATTCTTTGTGCCCGCCATCCGGCCGCCGACTGTGCCGGAGGGGACGGCAAGGTTACGCATCACACTGTCCGCGGCGCATGAACTCCGGCACATCGACACCCTGATCAAAACGTTGGCATGCCTGAGATAAACAGGGACAAACCCTGTCTGGCTTTCGTGCCTGGCTGGGGGCAATCTTCAAAGGTGTGGTTTTCGCAAATCCCCCGATTTTCGCCGGGATATGATGTGCGCGCCATCAATTTTCCGGGTCACGCCGGCCTGCCGGAGGCGTCGGCCGGGCAATGGCCTGACAGACTGCTCCAGCAATGTCCGGATAGACCTG
Organism: uncultured Zetaproteobacteria bacterium; assembly: GCA_964597745.1. Classification (GTDB taxonomy): domain Bacteria; phylum Pseudomonadota; class Zetaproteobacteria; order Mariprofundales; family Mariprofundaceae; genus CAYLYU01. The sequence continues at coordinate 6,236 of CAZQZF010000012.1, read as the reverse complement.
TGATTATGGTTGGCTGGTCGCTTGGCGGTATGCTGGCACTGCAACTGGCGATGCGATACAGAGCAAGAATTTCCGGTCTCGTGCTGGTCTCGGTCACCCCATGCTTTTGCAAAAAAGAGGGGTGGGAGCATGGTTGCGAAGATGGGGTATTCGAAGATTTTAAACAGGGCGTTGCAACGCATTCAATCAAAATAATGAGCCGGTTTTTTGCGCTCATGTTCCATGGCGACGCCCTTCCCAGGGCCGCCTACAACCGGCTGGCCCGGGCGGCTGTGAACCGCAAACATCCGCCGACGCGGAAGGCATTGGAGACAGGGCTGGAGATACTTTCCAATCTGGACCTCCGAGAGGATCTTGATAACATCCACCTGCCTTGTCTGGTCTTGCACGGAGAAAATGATACGGTTGTGCCGCTTGCCGCCGGACAGGCTCTGGCCGCTGGGATTCCCGATGCCCGCTTTCTTGGCTTTCCCGATTGCGGGCATGCGCCTTTTCTGACACAGGCGGATCGTTTCAACCACATCCTGGAGGACTGGTGCAGGAACCCCGAATCCATCAACGACACCTAGAACGCGCCTTCTCACAGGCGGCGGCAACGTATGACGCGCATGCGGTTCTGCAGCGGGAAGTGGCCGACCGCCTCCTCAACCATATGGAGTTCACTAAATTCAAGCCGGGGCGCATCCTCGATATCGGTTGTGGCACAGGCTATTTCACGCGCAAACTACGAAGCCGCTTTCGGCGTGCGCACCTGTATGGTCTGGATATTGCCGCGGCAATGTTGAAAAAGGCCAGGACTGATTCCAAAGGCAGAGGACCTTTCAAATCCAGAGGCGGATTCGTGCAGGCCAGCGCGGCCGCCTTGCCTTTTGATGATGGCGGGTTTGATCTGGTCTGCTCCAATCTGACTATGCAGTGGGTAGCCGACCCCATGACCATGCTGGCGGAAATGCGGCGAGTACTGGCGCCCGGAGGGTTGATTCTTTTCTCTACTTTTGGCCGGCGCACGCTCAGCGAATTGCGTCAGTCGCTGGCGTCCATTGCGCCCGAGCGCGCCGGGCTGATCCTGCCCTTTCCCGACGTAACCTCGCTGGGCGATGCACTGATGGAATTGCCCGTGGAATTACCCGTTGCCGACAGCGATCTTTTTACACTGACCTACCCGGATTTCCATTCACTAGTGCGTGAATTAAAGAATCTCGGCGCCTCCTCCGCTGCGATCAGGCGCCGGCCCGGCGGTCTGTACGGCCGGGCCTTACTGATGAAACTGGAAGATATTTACCGCCATAATTACAGCCTTCCGAATGGACGCATACGGGCCAGTTTTGAAGCTCTGTATGCCCAGGCATGGTATGCCGAACCCGGTTTTCAACACGCGAAGCGGATCATTCCCATTGAAAGGGGATAAATTCTTCATCACGGCTACGGATACCGGCGCCGGCAAGACCTACGTTACGACCGCTCTGATATGCGCCTTGCGGGATGCCGGCAAGGATATTATCGCGCTGAAGCCTGTCGCCTGTGGTAACAGGGGTAAGGTCATCAATCCTGATGTTGCCGCCCTGCTCAAAGCTCAGGGCCTGCCGGAGAGGGAGGCGAAAAAGATTAATCTCTATAGCTTTGATGCCGCTCTGGCGCCATCGCAGGCAGCGGCCGAAGAAGGCCGAAAGGTTGACCCAAAGGAACTGATCGACTGGTGCTCGGAGCAATCAAAGGGGTATGAAATATGCCTGATTGAAGGCGTTGGCGGTCTGATGGCGCCGCTGGCAGAGGGGTTTCTGGTTGCCAACTGGCTGGCGCGGATGCCGAACTACGATGTGATGCTTGTTGTCCGTTCCCGGCTTGGCGGTATCAATCATGCGCTGCTCACACTGGACAAGCTGAACCAGATAGGCCGGCCGCCATGCCGGATCATCATCAATGATGCCGACAATGCAGGGCAGGGCATGCTGGACAGGCACGCCGAGGCCATGGCGCCGTTTCTTGCTCCAGCACAGCTCGGTCTTATGGAATCTCTGAAACACAATCATGTTTTGTCTAACCTGATCTAACGCAGGTTAACTGCCAGAAGGGCATGGGCATCGGGCCTCACGGGCGCCGGGATTCGAACCTGATGACCGCTGCCCGGCGCCACATCCATCGGCTTTCCAGAGCGGGCGTCGTGGATGGATTCCAGCCTGAACAGATGGTTGCCATCCGGATTGATCAACTCGATCTCATCACCGACCGAGAATCTGTTTTTTACTATCACTTCGGCGAGTCCGTTATCGGCATCGTAGCCGGCCACTTCACCGGCAAAACGTTGCACATCGAACCTGGAACTGCCGGTCTCATAGTTCTGGCTGGCTGAGCTGCGCTTGCGGGTATAAAAACCATCCGTATAGCCACGATTCGCCAATGCATCGAGCTGAACCATCAGGGTTTGGTCAAACGGGCGCCCGGCCAAGGCATCATCAACGGCCTGCCGATACACCTGAGTAGTTCGCGCTACGTAGTAATGCGACTTGGTGCGCCCTTCGATCTTCAGTGAATCCACTCCGATCTCAACCAGTCTTTCGACATGCTGGACGGCGCGCAGATCCTTGGAGTTCATAATGTAGGTGCCATGCTCATCCTCAAGGATCGGCATCCGATCATCCGGTCGATTTGACTCGGTCAGCGTGTACGCCTGATCAGCCAGCGGGTGACGGTCCATGTTCCCGGTGAATGGTTGGGCCATAAGGCCGTCCATCGTCTTGGCCGGAGTAATATCGCCGCTGATATCCTCGGCCACGCCTTCCATGCTGTATTCCCAGCGGCAGGCATTGGTACAGGTTCCCTGATTGGCATCGCGGTGATTGAAATAACCGGAGAGCAGGCAACGGCCGGAATAGGCGATACAAAGTGCGCCATGCACAAAGACCTCCAGTTCCATATCCGGACACCGTTGACGAATCTCCTCCACCTCATCGAGACTCATCTCACGCGACAGAATGATCCTGGAAATGCCGACTGATTGCCAGAACCTGACCGCCGCCCAGTTCATCGTGTTGGCCTGCACCGAGAGGTGAACCGGCACCTCCGGCCAGCGTTCACGCACCATCATAATCAAGCCCGGATCGGCCATAATCAGCGCATCCGGACCCATGTCGATGACCGGCTGCATATGCTCCAGATAGTGGTTAAGTTTGTTATTGTGCGGTAACAGATTGCTGGCAATGAAGAACTTTCTTCCCAGTGCATGCGTCTCATCAATGCCGGCCTTAAGATTCTCCAGTTGGAAGTCATTATTGCGTACGCGCAGGCTGTATCGGGGCTGGCCGGCATAAACGGCATCAGCGCCAAAGGCAAGGGCATAGCGCATATTTTTGATCGTCCCGGCCGGGGCCAGCAGCTCAATCGACGGCTTGCTCAAGGATTATCCTCCTAACCTACATGATTCATAAATACTGCAGGTTAAATAACTTCAGGCCTGAATCATACAATACATTGGCGCCTTGATATTACTACGCATTTCAGGGGATGATTACGACAATCAGACTTCAACCCATATTTGAATAAGAGGTTCATAAGAGGGCTATCCGCATGGAAGACCGCAATAAAGATCTGTTGTGCTCTTGGCCGTTAACCGATACAGTGTCGCCACTTCAAGCGGATGCCCTCTGATCGGCATCGCTCCTCCGCGCTTCCGGTGCGGGATGTAACAGATACCCATATCTGATAAATCACGCCAGACCCAGATCAGTCCGGATTCTTGCCGGCGGGTCGGCCATGGAACTTACACAATGACATTTGAAAATCTTGGACTCTCTAAAGAGATCCTTCGCGCCGTGCGCGAACAGGGCTATACCAAGCCCACACCAATACAGGCGCAGGCCATCCCGGTTGTGCTCAAGGGGCGCGACCTCATGGGCGCCGCCCAGACCGGAACCGGTAAGACCGCCGGATTTGCGCTGCCAATTCTCGAGTTGCTGCGGAATGAACAGGCTGGCCATGGCTGGCGGCCCATCCGCGTCCTGGTCGTTACGCCGACCCGCGAGCTGGCTGCCCAGGTGGGAGAGAGTTTCAGCACGTATGGCAAATACCTGCCAATGCGCTCGACCGTCATCTTCGGCGGTGTCGGCGCTCAGCCACAGATCGCCAGGCTTCGACGGGGTGTCGATATTCTGGTTGCCACGCCGGGGCGTCTTCTTGATCTGGTTGGCCAGAAGGCAGCCGATCTGTCGAAGGTTGAGGTGCTGGTTCTCGACGAAGCGGACCGTATGCTCGATATGGGCTTTATTCACGATATCCGCAAGGTGCTGGCATTACTACCGAAAAATCATCAGAGCCTTCTCTTTTCGGCGACCTTCTCCGACGATATCAAACGATTCGCCAGCGGTATGCTGCGTTCACCTGTGTTGGTTGAGGTAGCGCGCAACGAAACAGTTGGATTGACCCATCAGGTAGTGCATCTGGTTGGTAAGTCAAACAAGCGTGCGCTTCTTTCGCACCTTATTTCAAGTCAGGAATGGAAGCAGGCGCTGGTGTTCACTCGCACCAAGCATGGCGCCAACCGCCTGAGCGAGCAACTCGGCAAGGATGGTATTCATGCCGCAGCGATTCACGGTAACAAAAGTCAGACGGCGCGCACCAAGGCGTTGGCCGGTTTCAAGCAGGGCCAAATACGTATTCTGGTCGCAACGGATATCGCAGCGCGTGGATTGGATATCGATCAGTTGCCGCATGTCGTTAACTATGAGTTGCCGCATGTACCTGAAGACTATGTGCACCGCATCGGCCGCACTGGTCGCGCCGGTCGAACCGGCGAGGCGATGTCACTGGTCTGTCATGAAGAGATGAAACTGTTGGCGGGCATTGAAAAGCTGATCCGTAAGCGGATTTCGGTGGTTGAAGTGCCAGGATTCGCCCCCGATCCGGCAATCTTGTCCGGGTATGATGAAGGCGAACGTTCCAGGGCAAAGCATCAACATTTACATCGCCGGCAGGGCAGGCCGGGTAATCCACCTCGCCCCGGAGGCCCTCAATCGCGTCGTCGTCGCGGCCAGGTCCAAACGCTTCGCCATGCCGGGTAGGTGTTCTTGTATCAGAGACAAAAAGGGCGGCCATTGCTGGCCGCCCTTAATCATGGACGAAGGAATGGTTATTTGTAAAAAGAGATCATCTCTTCCAGGGACTTGGCCTTGACCTTTGAGGCATAACCGGCACAGCCAAACGCCTCAAACCGGGCCGTACATATACCCTTCATGGCATCCTTAGCCGCGGCAAGGTACTTCCGCGGATCAAAGTTCTTCGGGTTGTCGTGCAGGTGCTTACGAATGGCGCCAGTGGAGGACATGCGTAGATCAGTATCGATATTCACCTTACGCACGCCATGCCTGATGCCTTCAACAATCTCTTCCACCGGTACGCCATAGGTCTCACCCATAGCGCCTCCGAATTCATTAATAATGGCCAGCCAGTCCTGCGGGACTGATGAGGAACCATGCATAACCAGATGCGTGTTGGGAATCCTGGCATGGATTTCCTTGACCCGGTCGATTGCCAGGATTTCGCCGGTCGGCGGGCGGGTGAATTTATAGGCGCCATGACTGGTGCCGATGGCTATGGCCAGCGCATCTACGCCTGTTTTTTCAACGAAGTCGGCAGCCTCATTCGGATCAGTGAGCAACATGTCTTTGGTGAGCGCACCCTCGGCGCCCGAGCCGTCCTCCTTGCCTGCCTGCATGGTCTCCAGTGAACCCAGGCAGCCCAACTCGCCTTCAACGGATACGCCACCCGCATGCGCCATCTCGCATACCTTGCTGGTAGCCTCCACATTGTACTCAAATGAGGAAGGAGTTTTTGCGTCCGGCATCAGTGAGCCGTCCATCATGACGGATGAAAATCCTGACTGGATGGAACGCAGACAAACTGCGGGTTCAGATCCGTGATCCTGGTGCATGACAACTGGAATATGTGGATATTGTTCAACGGCCGCCGAAATAAGATGACGAAGAAAAGGTTCGCCGGCATATTTCCGGGCGCCGGCGGAACCCTGCATGATGACCGGAGAATCCGTTTCGTCAGCAGCCTCCATGATGGCATGAACCTGTTCCATGTTATTGACATTGAAGGCCGGCATGCCGAAATCGTGTTCAGCCGCAAAGTCGAGTAATTGTCGCAATGAGATTAAAGCCATAATTCTTCCCCTCCTGTTATTGTTTAACCTAGAATCCTCAGTTGGCAGCACCCACATGGCGCAAGCTCTTGATTCG
>CAZQZF010000011.1:0-17746 GCA_964597745.1 uncultured Zetaproteobacteria bacterium | reverse complement strand
TGTTTCGCAACAAGGCGCAATGTGCTGCATGTCACATGCCGCCGCTGCTGACGGATAATGAATTTCATAATATTGGCACGCCGCAGACCGGGCCGTTGAAAGAAGATGTTGGCCGGTACGCTGTAACACATGACGAGGATGACAAAGGTGCATTCAAAACCCCAACACTATACAACTCAGCGTCTTTTACCTTTTTCATGCATGATGGTGCATTCTCCACCATGGAGCAGGTGATCGAACATTACAATAAAGGCGGCGATCCGAAGAATGCAAATCAGGATGATCTGATCGAACCACTGCATCTGACCAGAAAGGAAAAATCCGATCTTATTGCTTTCATCAAAAGCCTGACTGACAAACGGCTGAACCACATTCATCGACCACGCTTGCCCTAACTTGGACTATTCACAAATACTGCCGCGCCTTCGCTTGTTCCTTTGCCCGCAACGAATCCCTCGTCGGTCGTCCGTATGCGCTGCTACGCACTCCTTCCTTGGAATCCGTTGCAAACAAAGGTCCGGTGCGGCCATCACGGCGATTCATGAATAGCCCAAGCTAAATGGTCGGTTATCGTCTACAATGGAGTTCATGGGGAATGCCCCTGCGGAACCATTCGTATGGGGGGAGAAACATGGGAATTATTCTTTTCGCCATTTTCACATTGTTCCTGATGCCAGCTATTGTTGCGGTCCATCCGTTGTTACCGGACGTTCCACTTGAGTTTTCCTCTGGTTTTATGCATCCATTGGTGGGACCGGATGTAACTCTCGAATAACAAAATCCTTGTACTGTTTCATCGGTCTGGGCTCGTAGCTGACAACACCATACTCCGCATGAATCAAGGCGGCAGTTCCCGCCATGCATCGAGCATGGGGAAATAGAGGCCCAGTCGGATGGGACGATCCTCCAGACCGCGGACAACTTCGGCATAGCGCCGGAGCTGGTCTGCGTGACGCCCCTGTTCACGATCCAGAAACGCCTCGATATCGCCGCCCAGGTGAGAACCGGTCTTGTAGTCAACAATCCAGCGCACGCCTCGATCATCCACAAAACTGCGGTCAATGACATAGTGGCTCACCTGTCCTGCCTGGACCAGGCTGAGCGCCCATTCCGAATGTGCATCACTATGTCCGGCTGACAGCAGCCAGCGGCCCTGTTCACTGTTCAGTGCGCGCCGGAGCCCGTCGGAACAGCGGGCGGATGCAGCCTCCAGCATCTCAGCGGACAGGCCATCGGCCATCAGCATGCGGGAGATGCGGTTCAGTTCTTTCACCGTGTCTTCCGCGCTCCAGTTTTCAATGCCGATCTCCGCAACGTGCTGCAGCGCCGCATGCACTGCCCTGCCCACCGGCGCAGCCTCAGCCCCCGCCCAGACATATTCGGTCTCCTGTTCGCTCAGGCCTTCTCCGCTTGCGGCTGGCGCCTCCGGCAGACGGCCAATTCGCCGTAAGGGTTTCCGGACGCGGCTGGCGTACTGCCCGGCGGATTCAATGCGCCATATCCGTGCGCCAAAACAGTCATCGCCGCCTGCAAGCAGCAGGTGCAACAGGGAGCCTTTGGCCGCTTCTCCCGTATCTTCGGAGACATGGCCAAGCATGTGTAAAGTTGTTTTACAGCGCGTACATGCTACATAAAGTAATCTCTGCAACTCATTATTATCTTTGTCTTTCTCTATACAACTAATGAATCTGTATAGCGCATCCTCGTCGCGTGTCGCCGCTTTCGCGGAGATGAGCAACCTGGCGCCGCCTTCGGCCGGAACATCACTGAATGCCAGCAATGGCGAATCAGATTGTCTGCCGGCATGTCCCAGCCCTGGCAGGATTACGACATCCCATTGCAATCCCTTGGCGCCGTGCATGGTCAACAGTTCGACCTGCGCCGCGGCTTCCGAGGCATCCGGCGCCGCATACAGCTTTTCCAGGCGCTCATCCAGCAGGGCAAAATCGATGCGGCCGCCCTCCTCCAGCGATTCGATCAGTGCAAATGCGACATCCACATTCAGGCTGGCGGTGGCATCAATCAGGGCTGGCATGACCAGTCGCCGCCAGGAAGTCCCGGCCAGATCCCTGACTGATATCTTGCCACTGACAATCACACAGGGACCAAGCGCCTTTCGGACAAAAGCAACGCGCTCCCGTGCGTCCGGACCCAACCTTCGGATGGCCTCTTCATCCCCTATAATCTGCCACAGCGGCCGCTCATCACCCGCCATTAACTCATACAAGTCGCGGCTCGTCAGGCCGCAGCACGGGGCTCGCAGGATAGCCGTCCATGATTCGCGATCGGCCGGATGCAGCAGGGCGCGCAGCAGGGCGCGCAACAGACGCACTTCGGGCTGGCCGTCGAGTGGGAAAATCCTGATAGCGCGAAATGGAATCCCTGCCGCTGCCAGGGCGGGCATAATGATATGCAGATGTTTGCGTGAACGGGCCAGAATGCCGATTCTCTGTTTTTTACCGTTGCAGGACGGCGTCGCCAACTCTTTCCGCACCAGTTGCACGACGGTTTCCGCCTCCATCTCCATATCCCTGCCCTGCTGGAGATGCAGATTGACATCGCCTTCATGCGACAGAGCGGCAATTGCCGGCGCATACGCCACCGCTCCCGAGATCACCTCCTGCCTGTCAGGGAAAATCGACTGGAATGCCCTGTTCACCCAGTTCACAATGGCCGGTGAGGAGCGGAAATTACGATCTAGTTGCAGGGCCTCAACGGCAGGCAGCCCCGCTTCATTCCGTGCGGCGCCCAGAAACAGCCCGACCTCGGCCTTTCTGAAGCGATAGATCGATTGCATTGGATCGCCAACCATAAACAGGCTGCGGTGCCGTCCATCCCCCTCCTGCCAACCCGCGGTCAGGCATTGCAGCAGGCGCATCTGCAGAAGTGATGTATCCTGAAACTCATCAATCAGGATATGGTGGATGCTGTAATCCAGCCTCATCAACAAATCGCCCGGCGCGGTATGGCTGGCGCCCAGCGCCTGTATGGCCCTGAGCGCAATCTCGGCAAAATCGGCCTCGCCCTGCCGTCCAAACAACGATTGTAGATGTTTATTGGCCAGAATCAGCAGAATAAACAGCGATTCCAGCACCTTCCATTGACCATCAGCGATAACCGCCCGTTCGGGCAGCATACGAAGAATATGCAGTGATTCCGCCAGTTCCGGCATATCAGCCAGCATCCCAAGCAGTTGCTTAAACTTATCTTTCGGCGGCGCAAATTCCCTGCCAGCCGGAAACCCCAGATTCCTAGCCACACGCCTGCGGAACACGGGCTTGCCTTTAGTCAGTAAAAAATCGGCAATCAGCTTCCACATTCCCAGCATGTCCAATGATATATCAGGCCAGTTTGGTGGCATCCGGGCAAGCGCTTCATCACCCCTGTTTGCGCCCGCGAAGATCATCAGACCGGGCAGCTCCGACTTTAACCAGATCGGGATCATCGCATCGCACTGGACCAGCTTTTGCATCATAATGGCCTTAAGATTGGCTTCCAGCAGCCGGCGCAGAGCATCCATATCACGCGCATGCGTGGCGATTTCACTCAACCACTGTTCCCTTTTGTCCAGCATGTCCGCCAGCAACCGAATCACGGCCACGGCATTATGATCCTGATGCAGCAGCACATCTTCCGCCACCTCGGAATAATCCCGCATCGCTTCGTTGAGCGCCAGTTCAGCCGCCTCGCGATAGGCAGGCGCTGTGTGTTCCGATGGCCTTGGCATGCCTCCCAGACCCGAGAGCAACGGTAGTTGCCGAGCCAATGAATAGCTGAGGCTATCCAGGGTCATGATGCGAAGGCGGGCTGGATGATCAGTCAGACGCCAGCCTCTTTCGCCGGAACGTTGCATGGCCTTCCGGGCCAGTTGCCAGGTCTCCATTGTGTGTGGTTCGGCTTGATCCGAGTTGGCGTCCGGCCCGGGGCTACACAGGGACTCCATCACCCGCGTTCGCATCTCGGCCGCGGCCTTGCGCGTAAAGGTGAGCGCCAGAATCTCTTCCGGCTCATCAACGATTGCCAGCAACGCCAGAATACGTTGCGTCAGTAATTCGGTTTTGCCGGAACCCGCCGGCGCCTGCACCAGACAGGAGTGGGCCGGATGCCGCGCTCTCAGCCTGACTTCAGCGCTCAAACCCGTCCCTCTTGAGGATCATCCGTATCCGTATCGAACCCGATTTCCCCGATCCGGCATATCGCTTCAAGACCGCAATACCTGCAGACATTGGCATCACGCGGAGAAACATCGCAACGACCATCCACAAACTCGGCGGCCAGCGCATTGATATTCTCCCTCCACTCATCCAGCACATGCCGCCAGTCTCGTGGTGCGCCTCGTCTGCCATCGCAGGCGACAATCCCGCTGATGCCAATGTCCTCCCCACACAGGCCTTCGTAGGCCATATCGCCGCTGCGCACGCGTGCAAAAGCCACGGCGCCATCGGCATCCAGTCCGGCCGCCAGTGCATATTGGGGCAGTTGTGGCTCTTCTATCCTCTCCTTCAACCATCTGGATACAGCCTGTTTGGCCCCGGTTTTGTAATCAATCAGGATGCGCCGGCCGGATCCATCCTCATCCATTCGGTCGGCTTTCATCCTGACGGAAAACTGCCGTTCGGATCCTGAAGGCAGTTGCATCAGATATTCCTGCTCGATGCCGACAACTCTGAAAATTGGGCGATTCAGCTCCAGTTTCAGCCATTCGATCAATATGCCTCGCATTCGCTTCCGTTCATATTCCCGTGATTTTGTGTCAGTTATAATACTTAAGTTATTCCATGAATAATCGATAGATGCGTCAATTAACTCCAGTAATTCATCATGCTTAAGAGCAGCAAGATCTTTCTGCGTCTTCAATCGTTTCCATATATATTCCAACGCCAGATGAATCAGTGAGCCCTTTCTCTTTGGTTCAATCCCGGGCGAGGTCTCCTCAAGACTGAAGATGCCCAGCCGATGCGTTGCAAACGCCCGGAACGGGCAGTCTGACTGGTTTTTGATAATCGAAGCGCCGCCTCGGACTGCTTCATTCAATCCCAGCGGCACGTTCGGTGCATCATCAAAATCCTCAAGCGGCAGCTGAACTATTTCCGCATCCGGAACGCAACAGCCTTGAGGCTCCATCCGCGCTACAAAGGACGAAGGTAGAAGTTCCCGTTCATCCCGCTGCCTTGCATAGCTGATTTCAACAGACGGGGCTGATTGCAACAGACGAGTCCATAACTGTTGCGAAGCCTCGTAAGCCAGCGCGCCGCTACTCATCGGAATCGCATATCTCTTCTGAACATTTGCGGGCAGCAGGGGACGCGGACGCGCCGGCGGCGGAAAGGACTCCTCATCCAGTCCTAGTACGAACAGATGATCAAATGAAAGGCCCGCAATCCGGGTCAGCGGCATCACAACGACGTTGGCATATTTTGCCGTCACTGCCAATCTCACCTCCGAGCAAGCCGCACGCAGAAGAGACAAAAATTGCGCCCAGGAGAGCCTTTGATCAACCCCATCCACGGCAACCAATGAGACCAGCGTATCGCGAAAGGCGTTTATTTGCCGAATTTCATGATTGCCGCGGACTACGCCATGCTCCTGCCCTGGCTGCACAAAACCGGCGGCCTTCAGCAGCTCTTGCACGGCCTTTACCCAATTATTGGCGGACCTGTCATGCCTCTCCCATGCCGCCAGCGTCCTGATGACCGACAGCAGTTCCGGCAGCTCCTGTACCGGGGGGAAGTGAAGCAGACTTCTGTATGTCATCCGATGGCGATTCTGCCGACGGAATATCACATCCAGCCGGGCGCGGCCCAGGCGCTCCGCCGCGTGGCCCTTCAGCCATGGGGAAAACAGCAACAGGGAAATATCATCAAACGAGACGGTGAATTCGCCGGCTATGGCAAGCAGGTGCAGCAGTTGCCGGATCATAGGAGAATCAATCAAACTGTCTCCGGCCATGGCAACAGCCTGCGTGGCGAATGCCGGGGTCAATCGCGCCTCCGGCGTCAACACCTCATCCAGCACCCGTCTGAGCGCTGACAGGTCAGAAATCGCATCACTGGTGGCAACGGCGATGCGGGCAAGCGAATCGCCCTCCAGCACGGCCTTGATGCGGGAAGCGACATGGCGATATTCAGCCTGCTCATCGGCACATGCATACAGAACAGGAATGGCAGGAGGGATGTTGGTTTCCATCCGCATCAATCTGACTCCTGATGCCCGCACCGCCTCAAGCAACTGCTGCTGCATCGGAGTAAACGATTCAAATCCGTCCAATACAATGGATTCAGCACCGGTTATCTTTTGTATTCGCGGTAGCAGACGCTGCCCGAGATCAGCCTCGAGCATACGGGCCGTAAACTCCTTTTTATTGAGCTTTTTTCTGATTGCAGCGATCCAACGGGCCAGCGCCGCCGCTTCCTCGCCGTTACAGGCCAGCTCAGTGACATCAATCCGGTATTCCTGCATCAGCGCACAGGCATCACGCGCATGTCCTGCCAATCCGCGCACCGATGAGGCAGGCTGCGCCGGCAGATCGCTCTCGATCACCTGTTCCCACAGCCTTGTTTCCTGCATCCGGGTCAGGGCCACGGGAATCATGGATTGCCCTGCTGACAGTGCTGACAGCCAGGCCTGCCAACTATATACGACCGGTGTTTCACAAACCTGGTTGGCAAAAGCTGAAACCAGACGGCGTTTCCAGTCCATGGCCTGCTGGAAAGTGGCCGTCAGAAGAGTAGCCCCCGCGGCCAGGGCAGTTACCGATTCCGGCTCGGAAATTTCCTCAATGTCCTGAATCTTCATCATTTATGGACGAGCTTGTAACTTCATTTATACCGGCCCGGAACCACCTTCCCCTGGTCGCTTACGTGGGCCGGCACATACTGTTTGCCGACCTCCGCTTCTACAGTGAGGCGCTGCCAGACGAGCGCCGCAATGGCCAGACTCACGATCAGGGTAAAGACGATAAAGGCGGTGGATGGAGGATGAGGCTTTTTAGGGGTGATATCGATGACCTCCGGCTCATCTTGGTCCCGTATCCGGCGGGCTAGAATCCACAGCCTGATCAGCAGACCAAAATAGCGCATGAGGAACATGAGCAGGATCGGACCAAAGAAAAAAAGCAGGGAAAAAAGAAGATCTTTAATCATTTTACAATGGAGAGAATGCGTTGCCTGTACAACTCCACATCCGGCTCTCGGCCCATCCGCTGTGCGTCGTACACGATCTCGGCCAGCACCTCAAGAAGCGGATGCAGGGCATCATGCCGGCTCAGTCCCCGCGCCTGCATCAGAAATTCAAGGGTCCGTCCGGCCTCCGGCGGCTGCCGGCTGGCAATCTGCTCCTCAAGGGCCAGATGCAGGGAGAGGTGCAGATACGGACTGGCCTCGCGGCCTACACTGAAATCACGGTCCAGAAACTGTTCAAGATCGCCAAACAGGTGATGATATTCCGGATGCAGGGCGATGACCCGGCTGATGCGCACCTCCAGGGCATTCAGAGGCAGACCGGCCAGATGCTTCTGCCAGGCATCCCAGAATACCTGTCGGTGAGCCCTGAGCTGCTCGCGGGGGGGTCTGTCTCTTTCGGTTGCTGAAGAGTTCATCAGGACGCAGGGTAAACAATAACCCGGATCATTTCATTATCCCGAACTTTTCATGAGATTGCGGATATATGGCACCGAACAAGTGTGCCAAGTCTGAAGCTACGAATCGGTTTTGGACCTCTTCTGCTCTTTCCTGGCCTGTAGCCACTTCTGCCGTTTGCCAAGCTGGGTCTCAAAACCGCGCTCTACGGGACGATAGAAGTATTGCGCCCGCATACCATCGGGGAAATGAGACTGCGTGACGACAGCATCGGACTCATCATGAGCGTACCGATACCCGGCGCCATGACCCAGCTCCTTCATCAGCTTCGTGGGCGCATTGCGCAGATGCATTGGCACAGGTTTCTCTCCTGTCTCGACGGCCAGCCTGTGCGCCGCCTTCTCCGCCATATAGGCCGCATTGCTTTTAGGCGCCAGGGCCAGATAAATCACGGCCTCAAACAGGCCCTGTTCCCCTTCCGGCGAACCCAGGACCTCAAACATGTGATGCGCATCAAGACACAGGGAAAGGGCATGCGGATCGGCCAGACCGATATCTTCGGTCGCCATGCGAATCATGCGGCGAGCGATATATAATGGTTCTTCACCGGCCTCCAGCATGCGCGCCAGCCAGTAACAGGCCGCATCGACATCGGAATCGCGCACGGATTTATGCAGGGCGGAAATCAGATCGTAATGAAAATCCCCATCCCGATCATATCGGGCGCTTTGTCTGGCCCAATGGCTCTTCACCGCAGCTTTATCCCAATGTTTGCCCCGGTCGGACAGCCATAATGATTCAACGGCGTTCAGCGCATAACGCGCATCACCATTGGCTGCCTCCGCCAGCCACTCGATCGCGGACGGATCAATGGAAAAATGTGCCGATTCTTGCTGGAGAACAGACTGCGCCCGCCTGATAATGATCCGCAGCGCCTCACTTCCGAGTTGCTTAAGGACAATGAGACGACAGCGCGAAAGCAGTGCGTTATTCAACGAGAAGGATGGGTTTTCCGTCGTAGCCCCAACCAGAATCAGAGTTCCATCCTCGACATAGGGAAGCAACACATCCTGCTGGGCCTTGTTGAAACGATGGATTTCATCCAGAAACAGAAGATAAGTGCGGCCTTCGCTCCTGGCGCGGCGAACAGCGTCCCGCACCTCGGCCTTGCCCGCCGACACGGCGGAGAGACGTACAAATGGCAACCGGGCCGCTTCACTCATCAGCAGGGCCAGCGTTGTTTTTCCCGTACCTGGAGGACCCCAGAAGATGCAGGAAACCACCTGACCTTTTTCAATATTGCGGGCGAACCAGCTGTCTGAAGCCGTAAGTTCCGGCTGACCCTGAACATCGGTCAGACTTCGGGGGCGCATGCGAAATGCCAGCGGCGCCCCCTCATCTCCTGCCATGTCAAAAAGGCCGGGCTCTGTATTATTTGATTTCACAAATCAGAAAAAAGTGGATACCGACAACGCCAGGGTACTTCTCATCTCCCGATAAACGCCATTGAACAAACCGCTGCCGGAGATGGTTCGTGATGGTAAGAAGCTGAAGATATAGGCGGCATCAATATGAGTGCCAAAGGCATCGCCTCCGAACCCAAGGGCGATGCGGTGCTGGTTGGCATCGGCGATCCGGGCGTTAAATCCCGTATTCCTGCTGGCAGCCCGGCTGAATGCATAACCAAACCGGAACTCGCTATTTTCCCGCCATGTCCAGCGAACACCAACCATGATGCCAAAGCTGTCGCTGAGGTTCAGAGGGTTAAACTGACTGGTTGTTGTAACAAGATTCAGATTAGATAACTGGGACCAGCCGGTCCAGCTCCCATCCAGTTCAAATTTCAGGGTATCCGTAAAATCCCAGGCCAGACCCGCCTGGGCTGAATCCGGGAGATTGAATCCGACCGTGCCTTCACTTGTAACCGCCGCAATATTGATTCCTGACAGGGTTATGGTCGGACTATAACGGTACATGACCCCAAAGGACCAACCCGGATAAAATTTCCACATCATCGAGGCATGACCGCCAAATGCGAGCTTGTCGTTGCCGCTGAATCTGGCGGATGCACTATTGAACTCCCCCGTGGAAAAATACCAGTCGCCGCCCACGGCCAGGGCCAAACGGCTGTCAAAGGCATAAATGACATCCATCGAAGTACGGATGGACTCCAGTCTTGTCCTCGTAGCCTGTCCGCCAAATACGTTGCTCCCCCATTGATTATCGAGCAAAAATGGATCGTTCACGCCAAAACCAGCGCCCCAGTGGCCATCAAGGGACATCCAGGTTGCGTAAAAATGAAGGACGGCTGGATCTTCGCCATTATTACTAGCTACGCCTTCGGCAACCCTGGCCGATGCATTGCGCAAGGATGCAACTGAGCCCAGCATCAGTCCGGCGCCGGGCTGCCAGGCAACGCCGGCAGGGTTATAGGCCATCGCTGATGGATCATCCGCCTGGGCCACGAATGCATTGGCCATCCCCATGGCGGAGGCCGAATGATCATGAACCTCAAATTCCGCGGCTGCAGCATTACCAATGCAACCAATGAGGCTCAAGGCCATGACCAGCATTATCCTTTTTTGCATAAACTCTCCTCTATGCGTATTGACTCGGGTTTTCAGGTTCACGGTTCATACCAGTCTACTTCCCGGCAGGCCTTGATCCCTGAACCGTGGAACCGTGAATCCCTTACACTATTGCTTCACCACATCCACGCCTTTCGGAACGAGAAAAATAAACTGACCTTTTGCCGGCGGCCTCATATCACAGTCATCCAGTTGAATTCGATTCCGGTTGCCAAGGGCATCCTGCATCTCTACATAGGCGATCAAACCCTGTGGCGACAGACCAAGCCATGCGGTCGGACCGCCTTTGATGCGCAAATGATAGCGGTGAGCAGCGGTATCTGAATCCAGAAGTTCCAACCTGTCGATTCCGACCCGGCCAGCCAGCAGCTGCATCACCACGGGGTGGACATCTTCGAGGCTGGTGAGAATTCGAACCTGCATCAGATCCGGTTCATAATGCCATAATTTTTCGCCACTGCTTACAATAATCTGTTGATAGGGATGAACGTACTGCCAGCGAAATCGATTTGGCGGCAGAATAGCCAGGCTGCCGCTGTACTTCTGACTGGTCCCATCACTAAATGTAATGAATTGTTGAAACCGGCATGAAAAACCCTTCTGTTTTGAAAGTTGTCTGATGGCCATGGTCAGCTTATGTGGCAGGACAACATCCGCAAAGCTGACAGATGGCAGGAAAGACATAGTCATGATAACCGCGATGACAAAATGAATGTAACCTTTCATCCCTTGGCTCATCCCATGACCCCGCCGCCATCTTCCAGGCTCCTGGCTAGGACCTTACGCATGCCGCCACTGCCAGGCGCTGTAACAAGACCTTCCCGCTCCATACGTTCCACCATACGGCAGGCGCGATTGTAGCCAACTCTGAGGTGGCGCTGCACCATGGATACCGATGCCTGTTTCTTCTGAACCACCAGGGAAACCGCCTCATCGTAACGAGAATCCTCATCCTCGGGCCCGCTACTCGGGGAATCGTCGGTCGGAGGTTTAAAGACTTCTTCCCGATATTCCGGGCTGCCCTGTTCCCTAAGGTGATCAGCCAGTGCGTTGACCTCTACATCAGAGATATAGGCGCCATGAACGCGCATGATATTCCGGCCTCCACTGAGAAACAGCATATCTCCATTGCCCAGAAGCTGCTCCGCTCCCATCTGATCGAGAATAGTTCTGGAATCAACTCTGGAGGACACCTGAAAAGAAATTCGGCTCGGAAGATTAGCCTTGATCAGACCCGTAATCACGTCAACACTTGGACGTTGCGTGGCCAGGATCAAGTGAATGCCTGCCGCCCTGGCCTTTTGCGCCAGGCGGCAGATAGATTGTTCCACCTCTCTTCCTGCCACCATCATCAGGTCGGCCAGTTCATCAATGATAATGACGATGTAAGGCAACCGCTCGGCTTCTTCTAAACTCCGCCCCCCGGCAGTCCGGTTGTAAGCAGCAATATTGCGCACCTTGGACTCGCTCATGAGCCGGTAACGGCGCTCCATCTCAAACACAGCCCAAGCCAGCGCCTTGGCTGCTTTATGTGGATTGGTAACGACGGGAACCAGAAGATGTGGAATGTCCTCATACATGGACAGTTCAAGCATTTTGGGATCAACCAGGATAAGACGCAGATCTTTCGGGGTAAATTTCATTAGCAGGGAATTGATCATGCTGTTTACTGAAACGGATTTACCCGATCCCGTGGTGCCAGCGATGAGCAGATGAGGCATTTTGACCAGGTCCGTTATCACCGGTTTGCCGACAATATCAACCCCGAGCGCCAGAGGCAGGACTTGGCGTTTATCAGCAAATTCCTTGCTGGACAGCACATCGTGCATGAAAACGACCTCGCGTTCCTCATTGGGAATCTCGATACCGATAACGCTTTTCCCAGGGATATTGCCCGCCACGCGAACGCTAACCGCGGACATGGAACGGGCCAGATCATCCTGAAGCGCCACAATACGACTGACTTTAGCGCCGGGGGCGGGCTCTAACTCAAACTGGGTGACAACGGGTCCCGGCCGGACGGCAAGCACTTCCCCTTCCACCCGATAATCCAGCAGTTTTTTTTCAAGCATCCTCGCCTTGGCCTGCAGCGACTCGGTATTTCTGGTTTTG
This sequence comes from uncultured Zetaproteobacteria bacterium, assembly GCA_964597745.1. Classification (GTDB taxonomy): domain Bacteria; phylum Pseudomonadota; class Zetaproteobacteria; order Mariprofundales; family Mariprofundaceae; genus CAYLYU01. Next base: position 5,469 of record CAZQZF010000011.1, on the reverse strand, counting down.
CGCTGAGTCCCACCGGAGCTGAAGATGTGCAAACTGGGAAGCTTGAAACCACTCCGGCTTGGTTCCACCAGGGGCAGTTCCGTTTGTTGTTCCTGCTTGGCTCGCCTGGAAATACTGATCGGTTTTAACTTTCCAACCGCCGGCTCGGATTTCAGTACCGGTCGTATCTTTACAGCCTTGCGTTGCCGGCGCTTTTCCTCGCCCTCCAGTCTCAGCTTTCTGCTGATAAGCATAATCCTGAAATTGGACATCCACTGCCGCAGAGCTCGAAAAAGGTTCTCCAGAATCACTCTTATCCTGCCTATACATACCAACAGTGAAAAACGGGAGGCGGCAACACTGCAGCTCAGGGTGAGAACTACGAGAAGCACATCCCGGCCCAAATCATGCAATGGCCTTTGCAGGCCATCCGCAAGCAGGGCGCCCAAGGCGCCTCCGGGCCCGGCCGGAAGCTTGGAAATGGCATGGGTTAGCGGCACGGTAAATGAGGCATGGGTATGCAACAAAGCAGACATACCGAGCAATACCGGAATCCAGAACAGTATAGACCATCCACCAAACCAGGACTCACGGTCGCGCACAATCTTCCAGGCAAGAGCCAGCAGAAGAAGCGGCGCCATCCAGGCGGCGTATCCAAACAGTTGATAGAGAAAATCGGATACGTATGCGCCCACCAGTCCAATCTTATTTCCGACCACGGCCGGCGTTTCATGGTTAAAGGAGGGGTCGCCTCCTGAATAACTGAACAGCGCCATGGAAAGCATAATTACGATTCCTGTCAGAAAAAGAGCCAGGGCCTCACGAATCAGCAAACGCGTCTGCAAGAAATCAGACTCCCATGACCACTGGCACGACCATGGGCCGCCTGCCGGTAAGCCGCTTGAAGATGCGCCGCAACTCGATGCGGATATCTTCCTTGGCGGCATTCTCATCGGCAAGAAACTCCTGACCTCTCGCTTCAAGATGGGCTTTCAGTTCCATTGCCGCCTGTTTCATCATGCCTTCACCCTGATCTGCCTGCATAAACCCCCGAGCCGCCAGCTCCGGTGTACCAATAAGCCTTCCTTCCTGTCGACTGAGCGTCACAATAGCGGTGACAACGCCCTCCTCGGCCAGTCTTCGCCGATCACGTAAAATTAACTGATCTACGCCATCAGAAGTGCCTCCATCCACAAAAACGGCCCCGGCCGGGAAGGTTTCTCCAAGCCGAACGCCATCCGCATCCAGCTCAATGCTCTGACCATTCTCGGCAACCACGGTGTTCTGCTCCGGAATGCGCGTGGACAGGGCCAACCGTTTATGTTCAATCAAATACCGGTATTCGCCATGTACGGGGTAAAAATATCTGGGCTGAGTCAACTGGATCATCATCTTGAGTTCGCGTGCATACGCGTGCCCTGAAACATGTATAGGGGCCTGACCGGCATGCAATACTCGCGCTCCCCTGCGGTAGATATGATTGAACAGGCCGAAAATGGCTCGCTCATTGCCCGGTATTGCCGAAGACGAAAAGACCACAAGATCGTCCTGTTGCAGCGTAACATTGGGGAACTGGCCCTTGGCGATTCGGCCCAGCGCCGCCCGTGGTTCTCCCTGCGAACCCGCCGCAATGATAAGGATTCGACTGGCGGGAAGTCTGACCACATCCTTGACGGACACAATTTGGCCTGGCTCTACCTGCAACCGATTAAGTCTGATGGCAATCTCGGTATTTCGCATCAGGCTCCGGCCAGCGAGCGCCACCTTGCGGTCACAGAATCGGGCGACATCAAGAATCTGCTGAATACGAAACATATTGGAGGAAAATGTCGTCACCACCACCTTGCCCCTCTGACAACTTTGAACCGCCTGTCTCAAGCCAGGCCCGACAGTGCGCTCCGATGGCCCGCTGCCTTCGCGCGTAGCATTGGTGGAATCAGATACCAGCAGCGCAACACCCTGATCACCAAGAGCGGCAAAGCGGTTCAGGTTCGTAACTCGCCCATCAATCGGTGAAGGATCGATTTTAAAATCACCTGTATGGATGATCACGCCATGCGGCGTATCAATAGCCAGAGAGACGGCATCCATGATGCTGTGCGTGACCGGAATCGCCTCAATCTTAAACGGGCCAATCGGCATGGACTCCCCTTCCCTGATCGGTTTCAGCTCGGCTCCGGCAATGCCTGAACCTCTGAGTTTCTCAGCGGCTAGGGCGAGCGTCATTTCCGTGCCATAAATCGGACAATTCAGGCTTGGGAACAGATAGGGAAGAGCTCCGATATGATCTTCGTGCCCATGCGTAAGCACCACGGCTTGCAGGGCCAAACCGAGATCTTCAAGAGCCGCAATATCCGGTATCACCACATCAACGCCAGGCTGCCCCGGCTCGGGAAAACCAATGCCGCAATCCACCATGATGGCATCACTAGCCAGGGCATAGATCATCATATTCTTGCCAAATTCACCGACGCCACCAAAGGGAAAGAGACGGACAGGCGTGGCGCTCAACAGGATGACTCCTGACGACTACCCGGCTTAACTGGTGGAGTCAGCCCTTCCCTGCAAAGGGGACATTCCGCGGCCGCAAAAGACGGTACATCCAGCTGCAGCAGGGCCTCAAAAGGAACGTCCAGCCGCTGATCCAGCTCAGGGGCGCGATCCACCAGGGCCAGAACCTTGACCGGCCTGCCGCCATGGCTACGCACTACCTGTACACATTCACGCACCGATCCCCCTGTCGTCATCACATCTTCGACGATCAGCGCTCTGGCTTCTTCCGGCAGGGAAAAACCACGTCTAAGACACATCCTGCCCTCTTTTCGTTCAGTAAACAGGAAGGGCTTGCCTAAAGCACGCGCCACTTCATAGCCGATAATCAACCCTCCCAGGGCCGGAGACACCACGACATCCGTTTCTTCCGGCTCCACTTTGGCGGCCAGAGCAATCGCCAGGGACTCGGCATGCCGGGGATCCATCAGGACCAGAGCCGACTGTAGATAGCGTGCGGAATGGCGGCCACTGGAAAGTATGAAATGCCCGTTCAGGAGTGCGCCAGCATTTTCATATAGGGTCAATATGTCCTGTTTCAGCATTATAGGCTGATGGCTCCGTCTCTACGGACATAATCAATCCACGCCCCGGACAGACCATATTTTCTTCTAATTTCCTTCAACTCTCTGGCAGCTTCCACTTTACTGCCAAAATAGCCAAGACGAATCCTGAACCATCGTCTTCCCCGGACTGTAGCCATAGATATAGAAAGGTTATGATTGCTGGCAGAAGGATGAATTTCATTCATAAGATTCGCGGCTTCGGCCATTGCTCCAGCTCTTGATTTGTATGAGGCAAGATTTATCATCCATGACAAGGATGATGGGGCAGTGTTTTGGCCGGGTAAAGCCCGGACAGATCGCCTTTCATTGGTCCTCGCTTCATATAGCAAATCAGGAATATTCTGTTTAGGCAATGGCTTGACGTTCTTCTCAACAAGGATCCTCCAGGCATCCCGGTCGTTTTTCCTGACCAGATAGAGACGCTTGCGGGTAAATCCGGAAAAATTGTTTGATCTGTATCGCTGATCAAACTCAACCAGCACAACTTCTCCTTCTCTGACCCGTGCCGGATTATGGATGATGGTGAAATCTGATAGCTCCAGATGAATATATCTCTTATGTAAGTTGGCGCGGCGTTTAGAACGCGACCATGATTTCAGATTTTTTTTACCAGAGCGGAATCTCTGATGGTAGTGTGAGAGATAGGCCCTCGCATCCAGCGACTCCCAGTCCCTTTTCCATGCCTTAACAGCCGATTGCACGCTATTCAGAAGCGCCCTCTTCCTCTCTTTCTGATCAAAAACAATGTTGTCTCCAATAATGACCCAGCTATGACCAAGCCGAACCTGTCCCCCTATAGCCTCAAGACGCGGATTTGGCAGGACAAAACAACCTCTGGTATCCTGAGGAGGACGGCGCCCAATCCCATCCGCGTAACCATGCATCCAGATACCGTAACCGTTATAGTGATGTAGCCGGTCCAGGGCATTGGGATAGTCAATCGGGAAGGCTACAGGCCCGTATCCTGCTGGCAGCCGGTTTCCGATGAGTTTATCGACAAAACGATAGACGCCACTTGGAGTGCGGCCATCCCCCATCTGCTTTTTATCCCCTAACCTTGCGCCAATTGCCACATATTCATCGGCAACGCGCTTCAGGCGTCCATTGCCATCATTTTTAAAGATAAACATCCGTGATCTGGCCTTGTCCACCAGAAATACATTGACCACATCGGAACCGGCGGCAAGCAGATCAAAGGGAATACCGTAATGGCCCTCCAGCTTGTCGGTAAATGCCTGCAGGCGTCGTTCAGCCTCAGTCAGTCCATTAGCAAGATTTGCAGTTTCAAGGCGCTTCACATTCCCCTGCATGGAAGCCGCATAATCTCCGGCATGTGAAACCGCCCGAATTGCCTGTTGGCGATATATCTCCGCCTTGATCAGGGAGGCAAGCGGGTCCTGACCCAGGACTGGATCGCGCAGCGTATCCATGGCCTCATTGAGCCTGCCGGACTTCAGGGAAAGCATGGCCATCAGAATCTCCCTCTCACCCTGTGGGAGGGCTCGGGCATCCTTATTGTTGTTGTCTCTGAGAATCTGATAAATCCTTTGAGCGTCAGCTTGTGCATACGATCCATCCGCATACGCCAGCTGCGACTGACCAGGAGTCAGCAACAACGAAACCATCAAGCTGAATGCCAGTATAGCGATGGTTACAGAGGGCCGCCGAACAGATAATAAAAGGCTAATTAATTTTCCTCCGCGCTTCTCCGAGTCCCCGACGATGAAGTTTCCATCTATTCCGGGATTCATGACTTTGGATTCCCCTTCTTTTCTCAATCCCTCTCTCTCTATCTCGCACTGTGCTCTTTGTGGTTCAATCCCTTGGTTCCAGCCTTTCCGGGTCAGGAATCAGGCTGCATATCATAATTCATTTGACTGGCGATTTCATCAAACAATGGATACGACTGTATCGTTTTGTCCTTGGAAAGTATTCCCTTTCAGCCAGCGCACCAGATCACTCCACATACGTGAAACATTTCTTCTGGAAGGCATAATAGCGGCATGGGGTTTTCGATTGACCCGTGGCGGATAATCCTTGATCAGAATGGCCTTTCCGTTGATGGAATACGCACCGGAATCTTCCAGAACTCTGTTCAGGCAATCGCGAACACTGATACTTTCAAGCTTCTTGCTAATTTTATGGCACTCCCTAAGTACACGGGCTGAACGCCCATCGTTACCCGCAAAAGCACAGACAGACGGGAGAATCAGTAATATCACCGGCACGAGCCATGAAATTAACTTAATCGGCATCCGTCAGCAATCCATGACAATAACGTTGAAGCTAATCCCATGACGGGGGGTCATTCAAACCCAGACCACCATTGGCCTAGCAAAAACCCAAGGTATGCACTTGCACACAACCCCAACCA
>CAZQZF010000010.1:0-17907 GCA_964597745.1 uncultured Zetaproteobacteria bacterium | reverse complement strand
CTGCAGCACGATCTGTCCATCGACGCGGATGAGGAGGGCAGAGCCCTGGTTGAGGCGCTACCCGCTCCGGGCGCCAACCCCGAGGAACAGGCGTTGACTGAAAACTGGCGGAAGCACCGGCATCAAATCCTGAGAGCCACCCTGTCGGTATTGCCGGAACGCGATCAGTTGATTATCCAGCGCCGTCACCTGAGCGAGTCTCCGGCCAGTCTGAAAGAGCTGGCCGCCGAGCTTGGCATCTCCATTGAGCGCGTGCGTCAGCTTGAGGCCCGCGCCATTCAGCGGCTCAGGACCGGTATGACCTAACCTTTTTCAACCACGAAGGGCGCAGGGGGTTCACAAGGTGAAACCACTGGTGCCGGGCTTTACTTTATGAAAAAGGGTTTTTGATGAGCATGCCCTTCCATGACTGTTTGTGTTTCATGTTTTCGCAAGCTTTTCCCTTTTCATTCCTGGCTTAAATCCGCATTATCCACTATTCCAAGGAGAAGAAGCAGGTGTCCGAGCGTTACGAAGCACAGGCAATCGAAGCCAAATGGCAAAAGGTCTGGGAACAGTCCGGTGTAGATGCGGCCGGCAATGAAGCCGACGACGGGCGTGACCGGTATTACTGTCTTGTGATGTTTCCCTACCCTTCCGGCAACCTGCACATGGGCCATGTGCGCAATTACTGTCTGGGGGATGCCATTGCTCGCTATAAACGCATGCGGGGATTCAATGTCCTGCATCCCATGGGCTGGGACGCCTTCGGTCTGCCAGCCGAGAATGCCGCCATTGAACGCGGCATCCCGCCGGCTGAATGGACCTATACCAACATCGACCAGATGCGCGGACAGCTCAGGCGTCTGGGACTTTCCTACGACTGGTCCAGGGAGATCGCGACCTGCGATCCCGGCTATTACCGGTGGGAGCAGTGGCTTTTCATCAGACTGCTTGAAAAGGGGCTGGCCTACCGGGCGGATGCCGAGGTCAACTGGTGCGGTCACTGTCATACCGTGCTTGCCAATGAGCAGGTGGTGGACGGTTGTTGCTGGCGCTGCGACAAGACTGTCATCCGAAAGAATCTCTCCCAGTGGTTTCTGCGTATCACGGCCTATGCCGAGGACCTGCTGGCCGGTCTTGATCAGCTTACAGGTTGGCCGGAGCGGGTCAAAGATATGCAACGGAACTGGATTGGCCGCTCCACAGGCGCTGAGGTTACGTTCAGGCTCAGAGAAACGGACGAAACCCTTGATATCTTCACAACCAGGGTCGACACGCTGATGGGCGTGACTTACATGGCCCTGGCCCCGGCCCATCCGCTGGCCCTGAAGGCCGCCGAAACAGATTCCGGGTTGAGGGCGTTTATTGAGGAATGCAGCCGTATTTCCACCAAGGAAGCCGATCTCGCCACCATGGAAAAGCGCGGCATGCCGACGGGTTTCTCCGTTACTCACCCCGTCAGTGGCGAAGAACTGCCGGTATGGGTGGCAAATTTTGTGCTGATGGCCTACGGAACAGGCGCCGTCATGTGCGTGCCGGCCCATGATCAGCGTGATTTCGATTTCGCCAGAAAATACGGGCTCCGGATCAGACAGGTGATTCAGCCCGATTCAGGTGAGCCGGAGGGCGAGCTGAGTCAGGCTTGTGAGGAGCCGGGAGTGCTGATTGATTCCGGTGAATTCACCGGCCTGGGTTCCGAAAAGGCAAAGGCCGTCATTACAGAATGGCTGAGTAATTATGGAAAGGGGAGGGCAAGGGTCCAGTACCGCTTAAGGGACTGGCTGGTTTCCCGCCAGCGATATTGGGGAACGCCCATTCCGGTCATCCATTGCGGAAACTGCGGCATTGTCCCCGTGCCTGAAACGGACCTGCCCGTAGTGTTGCCAGCGGGCCTGAAACCTCAGGGCGGCGCCTCGCCTCTGGCCGCCAGCACGGAATTTGTGCAAGTCCATTGTCCGCGGTGCGGCCGCGAAGCCAGACGCGAAACAGACACCTTTGATACGTTCATGGAATCGTCCTGGTATATGGAGCGCTACGCCTGTCCCGACATGAGGGAGGCCATGCTGGATGCGGGCGCAGTCAGGCGCTGGCTGCCCGTCGATCAATACATCGGTGGCGTCGAACATGCCGTTCTGCACCTGCTTTATGCCCGATTCTTCCATAAACTGCTTCGTGATGAAGGCTTGAGCGTGGGCGACGAGCCCTTCAACAACCTCCTCACGCAGGGCATGGTGCTCAAGGACGGGACCAAGATGAGTAAATCCAAAGGGAACACGGTCGACCCGGCTGACATCATTGAGCAATTCGGCGCCGATACCGCCCGTTTGTTTATCCTGTTTGCCTCGCCGCCGGAAAAGGACCTTGAATGGTCGGACGCAGGCGTTGAGGGGGCCTACCGTTTTCTGAGCCGGGTCTGGCGACTTCTTGATCGTGCATGCGAGGCCCCGGTGCAGGGGGATGGAAGCCCTGAAGAGGTTGCCTCGTTGCGCTATGCGATTCATGCCGCCATTCAACGGGTCACGCACTGTTTTGAACGGGGATTCGCCTTCAACGCGGCCATAGCCTCCCTGATGGAACTGTCCAACAGTCTTCAGGCCTTCAGACCCCGTTCCCAGGCTGGTGTTCAGGCCCTGCATGAGGGCATGCAGGCCCTGATTACCATGCTGGTTCCGTTTGCGCCGCATTTTGCCAGCGAGTGCCATGAGCGTTTAGGAATGCCGGGTCTGGCGGTTCTTTCCTCCTGGCCGGCAGTAGATAAATCGGCGCTGATTCGTGAAGAGATTACACTGGTTGTACAGATCAACGGGAAAAAGCGCGGTCAGATTCAGGTTTCCGCGGATTGTGATCAGGAAACCGCACTGCGGGAGGTCCAGTCCTACTCACAACTGACCCGGTGGCTGGATGGACGGGAACTGGTGAAAACGGTACTGGTGCCGAACCGGTTGCTTAATCTGGTCGTACGGCCTAACACGAATTCATGAAGAACGCGGGTTATATGAGGGGCGCTATAATCCTTACGGCCATGATTCTGCTCGGTTCCTGCGGTTATCGTCTGGCCGGAAAATCCGGGATCGCGATTCCCCCTGATGTTCAGTCGCTTGCCATCCTCGCCGAAGGCAGGGGGGCTCGGAAAATGGTGCCGGTCCTGCACCGTCATCTGTTTGAACAGGGAACCTCGTATACCCTGGCTCAGCCGGGAAGCGCCGATACCGAGCTCAGAATCGGCAATGTAAGTGAAACCTTTCAACAGGTTGGATTTGATGCTGCCGGTATCGCTATTGCCTATCGTTCTATATTGAGCGGAGAACTGAGCCTGTGGCGGGATGGCAATTTGCTGCGGACGAGCGGCGTCATCCAGGTGCAAGACGATGTCTTTGCCGAAGGTAGTCCGACCAGTATTGAGGCCTCAAGAGAGCGTGTTTTGGATGATTTGCGCCAGCGATGGGTGGCGGAGGCCTGGCTGAGACTCTCTTCAGGATTCTAGATGAAGGTCGATTCGTCCAGACTCTTTCCAGCTGATGACGTTTTTTATTATCTCTATGGTGAAGATGGAGATGCCCTGTCAGAGGCCGCCGGCCGGCTTCTCGGTGAAGGTAACAACGCCCGCCTGTTGAGAATTGATATCAATGAGCTGGAGTGTGCCGGGAATGAAATCAGGCACGACAACCTCTTTGGCCCAAACCGGTGCCATGTCCTTGTCCGAAACGCGGAACAGGCCAATCCAAAACAGGCCGAACAACTCATTAAATTGGCTTCGCAGGCGATGCATGGGGTGCGGATTATTGTCTGTGCCGCAAACGTCGATACGCGCAAGGCATGGCATAAACAACTGTTGACTGTCGCAAGTATCAAACACTGCCGGTTTCCGATATTGACCCCGGAGGCGTTTCAGGCGTGGCTGCTGACCATAATCAGGGAGGCGGGTCTCAGACTTACGGATGAAGCCCGGGCGCTGCTTTCCGAACAACTGCAGGGAAAACGCCAGGCGGCAAGACAGACGATCCAGAGACTCTCCCTCTATGCCGGGGAGAGCGGGGAGTTGCTGGACGCCAGAGTCGTTGGCGTCCTGCTGGGAGAGCGTTTAAGTGAGGGCATCGGGATCTATTGCCGCCATGTTGCCCGTCGTTCCCCCGGCGCTCTGAGCACGCTTCATTGTCTGCTCTACGATCAGTTGATCTCTGAAGTTCAAATTCTGGGTTGGCTGCAACCCCGGTTTACACAGCTGCTGCTGTACAAATGGTATGCGTCGAAGGATTCAGGGACGGCTTTGAAAAAGGCCAGGGTCTTTTATTCATCCCGCGGGGATATCCTGGCCGAGGCAAAGCTATGGAGTGCCAGGGATTTGATACTTGCCCTGAATATGATTGCGGACACGGAAAAGCAGTTGAAGGGGGCTTCTATTGAATCAAAGCCCGTAGTCCTTGAACACCTTACGCGTGATATCCTGAATCTGGCGGGTTAGGCTTCGCCGCCATGTAAGGAGGCATGAATGCCCGGAGCAGAGCGCCAGAACAATTCTCTGTTGACTCACGGACAAGCCCTGGAGCTGGCCAAATCCAGCCCTGATGGTTTGCGCCGGGCTTTTGCCAAGATGCGCGGTCCGGAGCTTGGCCATCTTCTCCTTGCCTGCGAAAATGATGATCAACGTCGGGCGCTGCTGCAATATATTCCGGATGACCGGCGGGGAGATGCCCTGCTTGAGTTGCCGGAGGCCCTGCAGGAAGGCCTCCTTTCAAGCCTGCACCCTCATGAAATTGAAGCGGTTGTCGAGCATCTCGATTCCGATGATGCCACGGATATTTTGCAGGCGGTTAACGAGGCCGTCGCCAATGAAGTCATTGAACGCCTGGAGCCTGAAGATCGGCGCGAAATTGAGCCCCTGCTGGAGCATGATGAGGAAAGCGCCGGCGGTCTCATGCAGGCTGAGCTGTTCAAGGTTCGGGATGACTGGCCGGTTTCCAAGGTTCTGAAGGTGCTGCGCCGCTGGGGCGGCGAGATAGATAACCTCAATTATGTATATGTGGTTGATGACCAGGATCGCTTGCAAGGCGTGCTAACCCTGCAACAACTGCTGTTTTGCGAGCCTAAAACGCCAATTATGGGGATTGCCGATACTAAATTTCCTCACGCCCATGCCGGTCAGGACCAGGAGGAAGTAGCGCGTATCTTTAATGAATACGATGTTCTGGCCATTCCGGTGGTCGATGATGAAGGCGTCCTCGCCGGCCGCATCACCGCCGATGATATCCTTGATGTCGTTGAAGAAGAGGCCACCGAGGACATGTATCGGCTGGCTGCCTTGTCCGAAAATGATGATCTGGCTGAGCCGGCAACCGTGACGGCCTGGCGGCGGGGAATATGGCTGGCGGTCAATCTGGGTACGGCCATTCTTGCCTCCATGGTCATCGCCCAGTTCGAGCAGGCCATTGCCCGGCTTGTCGCCCTGGCGGTGCTGATGCCAATTGTCGCCAGCATGGGCGGGATTGCGGGCACCCAGACATTGACCATTATCGTACGGGGCATCGCCCTGGGGCGCGTCACCTTTGCCAATGCCCGGCGCGTCCTTATCAAGGAGGCAATCGTCGGCTTGATGACCGGTCTCTGTTTTGCCGTCATCATTGGCGTCATTGCCACTTTCTGGTTTCCGGAAATTGGAGTGAAATTGGGAATCGTCATTGGCCTGGCCATGATTATCAATCTTTTGGCTGCCGGTTTCTCAGGAGCGGTGATTCCTCTGACCATGCGACGCATGCACATTGATCCCGCTCTGGCCTCCGGAACAATTCTGACCACGGTCACCGACGTAGTTGGATTCTTCGCTTTTCTGGGGCTTGCTACGGTGTTTCTGCTTTGACAACAAGGATACCCCCGTTCTCACCCCGGACAGCTACAATTCCGCAAGGAAAGCGCACCTATACCGAGCTGTTGTAGTTCCCGTTCTCACCCCGGACAGCTACAATCACGGAGCGCGAGTTATGGCCACGCAGTTGGTTGTAGTTCCCGTTCTCACCCCGGACAGCTACAATTATACTGACCGGAAACCATTGTCCCGCAACGTGGGGCAAGGGTTTTTGCTTGGGAAAAAGCGTGCTCAAAATAGAACCATTTGGTCTGTATTACTCTTTTTTTTCTGAATTTTTGGCTTGCCGACCAACATTTTCATGCTGGCAAATTGCTTTTCCGTCACTGTCAGGCTTCGCACTGATCCGGCAGGGGGCAGGTTCGCTTCCAACCGATTGAGATGTTTTCTCTCGGCATCCATGCCATTTACGACCCTTCCATACACCGACCATTGCAACATATCATACCCGTCATTGAGCAGAAAACGACGGAACAAAGTATAAGCCCTTTTCTCGGGTTTGGTGACTGTCGGAAGGTCAAAAAAAACAATCAGCCGCATAAAACGCCGGTTTGTCTGGCTCATGATTAATTTTCCGCGATGTGTTGCTCAAATCCGATCAGTGCTGGCAGTTCGATGAGCCTGGTTTCTCCTCGCCCAAGCACTCTGGTCAGGCTCTCCACGCACTGCTCAATGGCTGAAAGCACCGCCATTCTTCCACGTGGCATTTCAATATCAACATTTAGCAGGGCTACAAGATTGACTTTGTCATTCGACGTTAAACTGCGAGCATCATCGTTGTGCAATGCAGTAACATATAAATCCACCACAGGCCGGAAGGGTTCAATCAGGTCATCCGCAAGATTGAAGGCATTCTGTTCGCTGGCGTGATGGAGGCCGAGTGAAGGGAAGAAACCATGCGCCACAAGCCCACGCGCAATAGCGCCACGCAAAATGGCATAACCGTAGTTGAGCGCCGCATTCGTCCAGATTAACTGACTGCGCCGGAAATGATTGCCGAATAATCTGGCAAAATAAAAAGCAGCAGCCTGACTCTCCATCATGGTTGAATCGCCGGAGCGAACCTGCTTTGCAAAGGATGCCAAGTGCTTTCCGCCTTCCATGCCCGACAGATCAAGACAATGTCCCTGATTGGCTATCTTCTGACGGACAATGGCAGCCCATGTCTGCTTGGCGAGCGGGCGGGAAAGCGCAATCTGCTGACGCAAAACCCGTGTTGCCCGCGAGTGCTGGAGATATGGTAGAAACACGCCGTTCGGATGGTGCGTATCCCCTGTGGCAAACAGGCTGATGCCATACTCGCCGCAGGCAGACAATACCGGATGGGTAAGCGAAATCTCACGGTGGTTGAGCACGATGATGGCAATATCCTCGAAGGGTACGCGCACCGATTGCTCCTGCCTGATCAGCAGCGAAAACTTTTCCCGCTGCAAACGAGCGGGATGCGAGATAACGACGCTACGCCAACTCATGCCGCTGCTCCGGCGGAGCCGGATAGATGTTACCGAGCACATCAACGTTATACTTTTTAACATTAGTAGCGGTTTTAACGCCAATACTTTCGATCAATCCGCGCTTATCGTTCGGAAGGACCTTGTTTGGATTTTTCTCATACATTCGCTTGCTCGTTGTTTTGTCACCAAAGGCGTACCGATCATGTAATGCGATGCTCACTGTACCAGTACCGCTATGGCAGCTGCGATAATACCCCATCATTGTTTCACCATTTTTATGCGTAATTTGAACCAAATCATTTGAGTGCAGTGAAAAAAGAAACGCATGATTTTCTTCCATCTCTGTCCACTTATCTTCATCCTTGAAGGCCACAATCGCTCGGTTTGGCAGCCCTGTTACCGCGTGATGCACATACACAGGAACAATGTGAAATTTATGATTTATTTTGTGACGAAACACATCCACTCGAAGCATGGTGTCGTTTTTGGCGACGCCACCGCGCACCGGAATGCCGGAAAGCTTGTCAATCACCATCGTCACGGTGCGTACAATCGGCCCTGTCGGATTGCCCTGCTTATCCGGCTTCCGAGGTAAAGCACGCAGATTCTCTATTTCGGCTTTCTCTGCCTCAGTCAGTTCCCGTTTATCCTTACCCCGCCCGGCTCCGGCCTCAATAGTCTTTGCCTGCTTTTCTCTCGTATCCTTTCCTTCCAGCCACGTCCTCAGATAATCGTATAGCTTCCGGTTACGGTGGGGATCAATCAGTTTATCCACATCGGCAGGTTTGAGGCTGGTAACGGGAACTTTCTGGGTTACGCCTCCTTTTTCCTTCAGTGATTCCGGTTGCCCGTAGATTGTCTCTTTGTGCGCCGCCCCGCTATTGCGCCGTTGGGGCGCGCGGGAGACAAATAGTGGGCGCAATTTATCCAAATCTTCCAGCGGATAGGTTCCCAGTCTTTCAACAGCAGTGCGGAGCATCTGCGGGTCGTCAATACTCAATCGCGCCAATAGTTCATCGCGGAAATGCTCCCAAGGTGCGGGAAAATCTTTTTCGAGCTTGTCCAGCATAGCCGAATCAACGATTTCTCCGGTCTCCATATCAATGACATTCCGCGCATGATGCAATTCTCTGCGCCGTGAATAATCGGAAAGACGCTTGACCAATCCATGACCGCACGCGGCAACGACAGCAGCATCCAGTGCATGATGCCGATCACTGTCACTGCGCACTTTTACGATCCCCCAACGGAAACGAAGGAAAGAGGTCAACTGGCCGCTGACCACCACGCAACGCCTGGCATCGCTATCCTCATGGAGTTGCAGATATTGCTCCACATAGTTCTTAAAGAACCGGCAGATGTAGCGGGTATCGTTGAGGTTGCGCTCACGAAACCCTCTTGATTCTTCTTCGCCAAAGTCCTTTTTTATCAGGCGATTGCGCTTGGCTTGACGATATGTTTTGTTGGTTTCGACAAATGATCTGAATTGCAGCCAGCGATCACTGTTGTTTTTGCCATCAAGATATTCATAGGGGGTTTGGTTACCCTTGTTGCGATTCTCGGCAGTAAAGACCAGTACCCGGTTGTTCTTGCTATCATCGTAGCTGCGCGAGTAGGGCAGGGCGTGATCTACTTCGAGATAACCCTTTTCAAGAAGACGGTTCAGATCAATCGGATTAAGGGAATAGGCGCACTTGCCCTGTTGCTCCCGATAAAGTTGCCACTTCTCAAAATCTCTGCCTTTGGGCGACCCCGTGATATTGAAATGTCCCGCAAATGTTGTCTTGTCATTTTCATTACGTGTGCGATATTTTTCCTGCTCTCCTGAAATCCTCCTACGCTCGTCAAATGGTTTCGACAAATCCCTTGCCATTTCGATATGCACGGCATGCGGTGAACCATGTTTACGGATTAAAGCATTCACGATTTTGCGAGATTGGTTCAGCGCACGCAGCACCACCGGGTTGCGTGGAATGTCCATGTCTTCATTGAATTTCAGACGGCCATCTTTATCCCGTCCCACATAGAAGGGCGGCAGGTATTGTGTTCTGGTATTGTCATCATCCAGATCGGGCAGACTGTGGTGGTATCCTGCCTTTATACATGCCTCGTCGTAGCGAAGCCCTTTCTCCATCTCAGGCACGATCTTGCACAACGCCGCAAGTGAGAGGTTACTGAATTTATCAAAACGAACAAGCATCAGGGAGTCAATCATCTTCTCTCTGTTGGGCAGGTCTAGCTTGCCGAGTTGGCGCTCTACCTCATCATCTTCCTTGTAAACAGAAAGCACCCATGCAATCTGATTAAGCAGTTCCGGCCTGCCATCAAGAGCGGCGTCGGCCATTTCCCGCCATTCGCTTTCCAGTCCCGCGCCAGTGAGCGTTTTTCGTAATTCCTGCCATGCCGGAACCTTTACAATGGCCGCTGACTCGGGGTTCTTAGCCTTTTCCGCTTTCTGCGCCTCGCTTGGGTAGGCAAGTCCGGCAAACTTGAAGCTATCCTTTGCCAGATACCCTGCTTTTACCAATGCATTGCCAAGTTGTTTGTAGGTAAAATCGCCTGCCTGTTGATAGGGCTGCCATATTGCAATCCGCCTTTCTTCATCATTTAATTTGCGAATCGAGCCATTCTCTACGATACGCAGATTATTGATACGCGTGAGCAGCACATGACGTTCGGCGGTAAAGCTGGCTTTGGGAGCGCGATATTTGTTTTTCTCGAATGTGCAGTGTCCCAGCATCTTGAGCAAGGCTTCTCCGGACAGCGCTGGTTTTTGCACCCAGAAGATGCCGCTCTTTTTATCGCCGTTGCCGACAATGGCCAATTCCAGTTGTTCTTCCGCATGTGGATTACCGAACGCCCGTTGTTTGCTGAACAGTTCTTTCAGCTCATCACACAGCAATTCACGGGAAAGCGCCTTGTTGTATTCGCCTCGCTTATTGCGCTGGGCTTCGGGAAATTCGGCCAGTGCCATTTCGGCGGCAGTGCGATAGTTTTTCTCCTGCATCAGCCGCTTCGTGCCGGCCAGTCCTTGTTTGACCTTGCCGCCTTCCTTGTCGCTATTCGCAGCCTTGGCTTCCGCCTTGCTGATCCAGTGAAAGCCGCGATGCTTGCAAAGATGATACAGAACCCGCGCCCATTCCTCATTGTTCAATGCGCGATCCAGCGCATGCACGCGAAGTTGCCACAGCTTGGGTATTTTGCAGCCTTTAGCGGGTTGCTGTTTCAGCTTCCTTACATCAGCGATCAAACCCTCACGCTTTAACAGCCGCGCTAGTTTTGTGAGCCGCCATGCGCGGCGGCGCAGACGGCGGCGCATCAATCTTGCGGTGCGGCGAGAAAGGTTGAGTGATTCGCCTTCCTTGGCCGTTTCCGCTTTATCGAAACAGCGCACGCCCAAGTCAATGATGCGGGTTTCCCCCAATACCGCCCACCCGACGGATGCAATGCCGATATCGAGTCCGAATACAAGTTTTTCTGATGAAGTTTGCTTGACTGCCATGATGCGCCCCCCTACATTTACACTCGATTGTAGCTATCCGGGGTGAGAACCGTTACTACAATAAGGTAGTTGCAATTCGTTGCAACATAACCGTATCCGCCCGGTGGGTAAAGCCGCCGGGCATTTTTAATACATGTCAATTGTTTGCTACAATTTTCTCAAGTCCAGCAATCTGCTATTGTCTGCCGCATTCAATTCCGGAGGTTTTTCATGTCTGATACCCAGCATCACCGTTTGATCATTCTTGGTTCGGGGCCGGCGGGTTATACAGCGGGAATCTATGCGGCCAGGGCCAATCTCAAGCCGGTGCTGATTCAGGGGCATGAACCCGGAGGCCAACTGACCACCACCACTGATGTAGACAATTATCCAGGTTACAGGAATGGCGTGCAGGGTCCGAAGATGATGGAGGATTTTCAGGCTCAGGCTGAACGTTTTGGAACGGAAATCATCTGGGATCATATTGAACGCGCCGACCTGCTATCCCGGCCTTTCCATCTGACTGGTGAAGAGGGGAAGTATTCCTGCGATGCCCTGATTATTGCGACAGGCGCGTCCGCCAGATATCTTGGACTGGAGTCGGAACAGAAATTTGCCGGCCGGGGGGTGTCCGCCTGCGCCACCTGTGACGGCTTTTTCTTCAAGGACCAGGCTGTGGCGGTAATTGGCGGTGGCGATACGGCCGTTGAAGAGGCCATCTATCTATCCAATATTTGCAGCAAGGTCACGCTGATCCATCGTCGTGATGCCCTGAGGGCGGAGAAAATCATGCAGGATCATTTGTTTGCCATAGATAATATTGAAATCAGGTGGAACCGTACTGTTCGGGAGATTGTTGGTGATGAAAGCGGCGTTACAGGACTTCGTCTGGATTCAACCGTTGATGATACAGTTGACGAGATGGACATATCCGGCGTCTTTATCGCCATAGGGCACAAGCCGAATACCGATTTTCTGGGTGATCAGCTGAACAAGGACGCGGTTGGCTACCTAACCGTCGGTCCCGGTAATACTCAAACCAGTATTGAGGGCGTATTCGCTGCCGGTGATGTAGCCGATTCAGTGTATCGTCAGGCGGTACTCGCCGCCGGCACCGGTTGTATGGCAGCACTGGATGCCGAGCGTTGGCTGACTGTTTCCTGAACTGAATTACTTAAGTTTACGGTCAGGCCTATACATTATACTTTTAAGGCTAATCAAAGAGTTATAAGCTTTTCTTTTCACCCCTGAAGACCATGAGAAAGATGTCCTCTCAAGACTGGCAAATATGGGTTAATCCCGCCACTTGATAGAACAGCCTATGGTCGGATGCTGGGGCTCAGGCGCCGACTTACCTGCAATCATAGCTTCTACGGCGGGGGCAAGTTCCTGTTGCTTAACCTTGGCCTCATCTTTCCAGTAGTCATCAATGCGACCGTGGTAGTATAGCTTTCCATATTTATCAAAAAGGTATAGGTCCGGTGTGCATTGGGCATCGAACGCCCGCGCCACCTCCTGCGTTTTGTCCACCAAAAAGGGGAAATCAATGCCCCATTTGATGATCTTTTCTCTCATTGCTGCCGGAGAATCCTGCGGGAAGTCGGGATGAATGTTCGGATTGATGGCAACCGTGTTTACGCCCATGGCACGGAAAGCTCCGGCATGCCGGATCAGGCGCGGCCATACGGCCAGGGCATAGGGGCAATGAATGCAGGTGAAGGCTACGAGCAGCCCGTTGTCACCGGCACATTCACTCAGTCGATACTTCCTGCCATCAGGATCACTCAGTTCAAGATCGGGCAATTTCCAGCCGATATCCATGTGAATCGATGCCACAAGCGCCATGTCTTTCTCCTGAATATGCATTATTCCGTTAGTATGGCCATGCTATGCATGAATGCCCTTTAATTAAACCTGGAAAAAGAACATTTCGGACTGGAACCGCATGAGATACGATGCTGAAATATGGAGATACAATGAACCCAAAATATATTCTGCTGGCCGCCTTTCTGCTATTGACGGCAAATTTTCCCGATGCGGGAACGCTCTCCACCGTTGGCCGCGACCAGTGGGTGAAGGTCGAACGTGTCTTTGATGGAGATACCTTCATGGCGAAAAATGGCGAGCGAGTGCGCCTGCTTGGCATCAACGCCCCCGAAGTTATCCATGAGACAAAACCAGGTCAGGTTTTCGGTAAAAGGTCGAGCGCCCTGTTACAGCGATTGATTCAGGACAGGATCGTACGCCTGAAAACAGACAGGGAAATCAGGGATATTTACGGCCGATTGCTGGCGCAGGTGTATCTGCGCGACGGGACCTGGATCAACAGGGTGATGGTCCGGCGCGGCATGGCTCATCTGTACACCTTCACACCCAATATCTGCTGGGCTGCGGCGCTGGCCGCCGCCGAGAAACAGGCCAGGAAGAAAAAGCTTGGCATCTGGGCCACTGAACGCTTCCGTATCCTTGAAGCGAAGGAGATCGGGCCGGCTCATGTGGGGCAGTTTCGCCTGGTCAGAGGAATTGTTCATGGCCGGTCAGGGAAGGGATATAGTTTTCTTCTGGGGAACCTTTCCATCCACATTCCCCGCGCCTACCGGTATTATTTCCGGCATGCCCCAAAGGTCCGCAACGGCATGCGGGTACTGTTGCATGGGGTGATCAGGATGCGCAACGGCGCGCTCTCTCTGGCCCTGCACAGCTCGACAGACCTTGAAACAGTGAGGTAGACCTTGCAACTCACTCACCGCCTTCTGATGTTCTGTATGTTGTTGATGGTTCTGACTGCCTGCGCCACCAACCCGGTAAGCAAAAAGCAGGACTTTGTACTGATGGGTGAGAAGCAGGAACTGGCGCTGGGGCAACGGGCGGCGGCGGAAGTTGCCAAACAAATGCCGCTGATGCCCGCCGACGACCCACTCGTCCGGTATGTGGACAAGGTGGGGCAGCGCGTGGCGGCGGTCTCCGACCGGCCTGAACTGTTTTATTACTTCAATGTAGTGGATGACGCCACGATCAATGCCTTCGCCCTGCCCGGCGGCCATATTTATATCTACCGCGGTCTGCTCACCCACATGAACAGCGAGTCGGAACTGGCCGCTGTGCTCGGCCATGAAATCGGCCATGTGACCGCGCGACATGCCGTACAGCGATATACGCAAGCGCAGAGCTATCAGCTGGGCATGGCCGTGGCTTCCATCTTCCTTCCCATTCCCCGGGCCGCGGACCAGCTCTCCAATCTGCTTGCCGCCGCCATCATTCAGGGTTATGGCCGCAAGGATGAGTTGCAGGCCGATGAACTCTCCATCAAATATATTGCCAGGGCGGGTTATGATGTGCATGCCACCACAAGGATACTGAAGACCCTGAAACGTCTGGAAGACATCCGCATCAAAGAGGCGAAGGATACCACGGGCAAGGCGCCGGAGATCTATCATGGCGCATTCTCGAGCCATCCGGAAACCAAAGATCGTATCGAAAAAGCGGTGGCTGAAGCTGCGGGTCAACAGAACGAACAGGCTGAAATCGGCCGTAACGCCATGCTGGCCGCTCTGGATGGATATCCGTACGGTGATGGTCCTGATCAGGGCGCCATTGTCGGTCAGCGGTTTCTGCATCCCAAACTGGGAATCCAGCTTGAGTTTCCCAACAACTGGGTCATCAAGAATTCTCCACAGGCGCTGACCGCGCATCTGCGGCAGAAGAAGGCCTTTTTCATCCTCCAGCTCAAGGAATTATCGAAGCGGCAAAGTGGCACGGAAATTCTTCGTGAGCTTTTTCACAGGCGCACGCTTGAGGCGCTGAAAACCAGCCACAGGGATGGGTTTGAGGTGACGCAGGCCATCGTCAACACCTCCGCCAAGCAGGTAGGACAAGCGCGCGTGCTGGCTACGGTGGCGCTGGATGGTCCGAAAGCCTTTGTGCTTATGTCCTACAGCCAGCGCGCGAAGTTTGACGAATACCGCGCCGATTTTGAGGCCATCGCCCGATCCTTCCGGCATTATGATGTGCAACGGGACGGCGACGTGCCGCGTATCTATCTGAGCCACTGGCAGCCGGGGAATTCATGGAGTAAGCTGGCTGCCGCCTCCGGGAATATCCTTGGCCGGTTTACGGCCGAGCGACTGGCCGCACTGAATGGTCTGGATGCCGACCAGGCCCCTGCCTATGGCAGCTTGATCAAACTGGTGCGATAATGATCAAACTGGCTGCCTGCATTGTGACCTATAACAGTGATCTGGCGCGAGTCGAGGAGACTGTGCGATCTCTTCTGAATTGCGATGTTGATATGCATCTCACCATTGTGGACAATGCTTCCGAACAGGGCTATCAGGCACGGCTCAAGCGGATTATCCCAGTCCCGTTGATTGAGGCTCCATCCAACAGGGGATTCTCGGCCGGACACAACCTTGGCCTTGAAGTGGCGCCGGACTCAGAATATTACCTGGTCCTGAATCCCGATGTGCTGGTTCACAGGGGGACCTTAAGGAAACTCATCGAGTTTATGGACAAACATCAGGATGTGGGTCTCGTCTCTCCCAAAATTCTTAATCCTGATGGCAGCAAGCAGTCTCTGAACAAACGCCTGCCCACTGTCCTCGATCTTTTCCTGCGACGATTTTGCCCGGCTGCCGTGCAGAGACTGAGACCGGTCAAAAGACGCATGGACCATTATATTATGGCGGACCTTGGCTACGATCGGAGCTATGTTGTTCCCTACATGTCCGGTTGTTTTATGCTGTTCCGCAGGAGTATCCTGACCCGGGCTGGACTATTTGATGACCGGTTCTTTATGTATCTGGAGGACGCGGACATGACGCACCGGATCAATCAGATTTCAAGGGCCGTGTATTTTCCCGATGCGACAATCACCCATTACTGGTCCAGGGGGTCCCATAACAGCATGAAACTTGCATGGGTTACCATTCAATCCGCCTTTCGTTTTTTTAACAAATGGGGATGGCGCTGGTTATGAATGGAAGAGACGTTTGCCTAACCGGCGCCACCGGGTTTATTGGTAGTGCCATTTATCATTCGCTGGCAGGAAAATTCACAGTCAATGTCCTAACCCGTCAAGCAATCAATGACAATATCTCCACATTGCAGTTTCCACTCTGCTCGGACCTGATTCATGCCGCCGCCCGCGTGCATGTGATGCATGAAAAAATTGCGAACCCACTGGAAGAATACCGGAGGACCAACAGGGACATGACGCTTACCCTGGCGCGGAGAGGACTGGACTCCGGGGTCAAGAGATTCATTTTTATCAGCAGTCTTATGGTGCTGGGCCGGTCATGGTCGAGTAAGGCCACGATCAATCTCACACCCAGGCCAGATGAACCCTATGGCATAAGCAAATGGGAAGCGGAACAGGGACTGATAGAGATATTCTCCCGCCAGACAGACGCCAAATGCATCATCCTGCGTTTGCCCATGGTCTATGGTCCCGGCAACAAGGGCAATATGCTGCCGCTGCTGAAGGCGGCCCACATGGGAATCCCGCTGCCGCTGGCAGGGACCAGAGGCAAACGGAGCATGATTTATGTTGGAAACGTCTGCAGCGCTATCGAAACAATTCTGAGAGACAACCAAGGCGATCATCCCGTAGTGGAAACATATGTAATCAATGACCATAATGACCTGACGAGCGGGGAGCTCTATACCCTGATTTACCGGGCCTTCCGTGATCAAAACGGGACATTTCCGATGCCGGAATGGCTCCTTAGAACTGGCGGAAATCTGGGTTCATTCTTGGAACGATTGACAGGTAAAACTCTGATGCTGAATAGGAAAAATATCTCCCGCCTGTTTGATACATATGCATTCTCATCAGACCAGTTTTGCCGAAACTATCACTGGCATCCACCCTTTACGCCGGCAGAGGGAATCAGGAAAACCGTTGAATGGTATAAAGAACATCATAATGCAAAGGCCGATAGCGTACGGCAGGACGAATGACCGGAGGCAACTACTCGGGCTATCGGGTTCACGGTAGCTCGGCTAGTCCACTCCAGTGTCTGTATGCCGCCAGAACCGGCTCATCGCATCGTCCAGTTGAAAGATGGGGAGGTGCTGATGCCAGTAACGGATCAACGCGGCATCACAGACCGGATCAAGAAGCCTGAATTCGGCCTCTCCACTCTGACGGGTGCCTATGGCATCCCCTGAGCCGCGAAGCTTCAGATCAAGCTCCGCAAGATCCAGACCATCATGCATGGAACACAGGTTCCTAAGCCGCTGGCATGCGGCCTTTCCCGCCGATTCACCGGGAATGAGCACGCAATAATCCTGCCTGTTCTGACGGCCCACCCTGCCCCGCAACTGATGCAACTGCGCCAGACCATATCGATCCGCCTGTTCGATGATCATCAGGGTTGCTTCGGCCACATGGACGCCGACCTCGACTACGGTGGTGGAAACCAGGATACGGCAATCGCCACCGTCAAACGCATCAAGGGCTTCCTTCTTCTCTTTGCCGGACAAACGCCCGTGCAATACACGTACGCCCGCATCCGGGAACCTTCCCGCCAGGTCTTCACTGCGTTGTTGCACGGATACATCATCGTCATCAATGCGTGGAACAATCCAGTAGATACGTCCCTGTTGATTCAGAATGCGCTGCATGCCTTCGGCCAGTCTGCTCATGGAGCGGGTGGAGACAACCGTTGTCTGGACCGGTTTCCGTCCGGGCGGCATGCCGCGCATCAGACTCAGATCCATATCGCCATACAGGGCAAGGGCCAGTGAGCGTGGAATCGGCGTTGCCGTCATAGCCAGAAGATGAACGGATTGCCCACGCTCAGAGAGTTCCCACCGTTGCCGTACCCCAAAATGATGCTGCTCATCCACGACAGCCAGCCCCAGCCTGGAAAAACGAACATCCCGGGAAATCAGGGCGTGGGTGCCAACCACCATCTGAACGTCGGCATCGCTTAGCCCGGACAGGAGCCGTTTCCGAGCCAAAGCGGACATACCGCCATGCATTAGATGCCCCTTACTTCCACACGGTCGGCAAAACGCGCTCCGGGTTTCCGAATGCTGCACTGCCATGAACCCGGCAGGCCCCTTGCTGCACCTTTTCCCGCCCTTCTAGCCGGCCTTCACTCCGCAACACTCCACCACAACGCTCC
>CAZQZF010000009.1:0-18834 GCA_964597745.1 uncultured Zetaproteobacteria bacterium | reverse complement strand
AAACAGACAGGCCGATTCCTAATGGTGACCGGAGCCTGTCCTCTACTCTACCCTTGCCCATTACGACTCATCTAAGTTCCTTTGTACACCACTTAACTATTTATTCCCTTGTTTCGGCATAGCATAGCAAGAATGAAACGGAATAAACAAGATCAGGCTTACTTTCAAATATTCTGGCTGTATATCATACGATATAGAGTGATTATTCATATCAGGATATGATCAAGCGGAAGGGGTCATATACATTCTAGTTTTTGATGGTACAGCGTAAATCATCTGAGTATAATATCGAGATTATCTTATATCTTTCAATGCGTTTCGTGCATTGAAACGCTACTTCCGGCTCTCCATGATGGCGCCATAGGCGTTGGTAATACCCTTCATCTGATCTTCCGCGAATTTCATGAAGCCATCGGGAAGCCCCTTTGAGGCAATCTTGTCCG
Source organism: uncultured Zetaproteobacteria bacterium (assembly GCA_964597745.1). Lineage (GTDB taxonomy): Bacteria > Pseudomonadota > Zetaproteobacteria > Mariprofundales > Mariprofundaceae > CAYLYU01. The sequence continues at coordinate 18,391 of CAZQZF010000009.1, read as the reverse complement.
GGTGATATTCAGTACACTTCTTTCGATAGGCGCGCTTGATCTCCGCATTGCTGCTATCAGGGCTACAGCCAAGTATCTTATACTGTTCACCGAGATCCGGTTGCCGGCCCTGAAATTCTTCCCTGAACATCTGATAGGCCGTAGGGCCCAGACCAAGATGCGAGGGAATCTCCTTCAGGATGGCATCCTCTTCGGGGTGAAGCTTCCCGTCAGCATAAGCGACGGCAAACAGCAGCCTGTAGACCATTTCACGCATCTGTGGATTCTGCGTTATCTGCCTGTACTGCGCGGCATAATCGTAGATTGAATAACTGTCGTTCAGGGCATTATTAAAGATCTCTTTGGCTGCCTTTCTGTCCTCCGCATCCATGTTCATCTGGGTCTTGGCAATCTGGTTGATCAGGGCAGCCTCTTCATGGGTTACGCTTCCATCCGCCTTCGCCATCTTCGCGATCATGGAAAACAGGGAGACAAAAAAGATGGTTTGCGCCTCCTTCCGGCCCATGAAGGCCCTGGACCTTCCCATGCCTGCGCCCGAGGCGGTCCTCATAGCGGAGCCTGTAGCTCCCACGGAGTGACCAATCCATGCCCCGAGACCGGCCCCGATGGGTCCGCCCAGCATCATACCAATACCTGCTCCAATTCCTGCGCCAAGCCACGACATTATCTGCTCCTTAAGGCAATACTGTCACCTTGCTCATCACGGTGCCCTTTCTGATCCGGTTCACTGCCTCCTGACCTTCGATCACCTGACCAAACACCGTGTATTTTCCATCCAGATTCGGATGATCGCCATAACATATATAAAACTGGCTTCCAGCAGAATCAGGATCTGATGAATGTATCATACCTACCGCGCCAGTGACATGCTTATGATAATTAAACTCTGCCTTAATGTGATAACCGGGTCCGCCTGTGCCATTACCCTTTGGATCGCCTCCCTGCGCCATAAAGCCGGGAACGACTCGGTGGAAGGTCAGACCGTTATAAAACCCCCTGGCTGCCAGGGTCTTGAAGTTCGCTACCGTATTGGGGGCCTCGTCCTGGAATAATTCAATCAGAAAGGTTCCCTTGTCAGTTTCGATTCTTACATGGTTGCCCTCAGGGATGCCGGGATCGCCTGCCCGAGGTGCTTTTCCGGGTAGTTTGATCTTTGCCTTCCGCCCGGAATTGCCGGGAACGATCTTTTTCCCTGTAAGCGTTTCTTTTATTGCAGCCATGTTCTGTGAGGGCATGGAATGCGTCAGCAAGTACCCCACTGAAATAAGAAGAGGAATGATCAATATAGTCAGTATAAACGGCCTCATTGCGCTAACCCGGGAAAAATCTGGAACCGGTCCTTACGGCTGAGGCAGAATTGGTATGGTGACGGTAGCGGTTTCACCGGTGAGACTTTTGAGGAAGGCGATGAGGTCCTGTTGCTCTTGATGGGAGAGATTGAGTGGATGAAGCTCATTTGCCGCATCGGGCCTGTCGCCGCCGCGATTATAGAATTCGATGACTGAAACGAGGGTGGGTTTTGAGCCATCGTGCATATAGGGGGCGGTGCCGGCAACCTGCCTGAGTCCAGGGGTCTTGAAGCGGTTCCGGTCCCTGTTCTTCCTGCTTACTCCAAAGAGTCCCGGATCAATGCTGTTGAGGCCGGTATTATGGAATCCTGAATCGGAGAAGGCGGGTCCACTGTGACAGCTGGCGCATTTGGCCTTGCCGGTAAAGAGGGAAAAGCCTCGCTTGGCCGATTCAGACAGGGCGTTCTGGTCACCGGCTATCCATCGGTCAAAAGGACTGTTTCCGGTTACGATGGTACGTTCAAAGGCAGCGATAGCAGCAACGATATTTTTCAGTGTTATCCCTGTTTCTCCGAAGACTTGATGGAAGGCCTGGCGGTAGCCGGCAAAGCGGCCTACGCGCTGGACGACATCATTCTCAGTGCCGCCAAGCATGATGCCGGGCGAGAGCAGATGCTGTCTGGCCTGCTTCTCAAGGGTGTCGGCCCTGCCATCCCAGAAGAAGCTTGCATAAAAAGCAACATTCAGGATGCTGGGCGTATGGCGCCCAAGGGGGAAACGGGTCATGCCGCTGGCATTATGTAAGCCATCGCACCAGTTCAGACCGGGATTGTGGCAACTGGCGCACGACATGGAGCCATACCCCGAGAGTCTGGGATCAAAGAACAGTTGTTTACCCAGCGGAACCATCGTCTTGGAGAAGGGGTTGGCGGCGCTGTAGGCCGTGACTGGAAGGCTCCAAGCTGTCTTATCCGGAACCGGGCCAGCCAGAACATAGACGGGGAATGCGCACAAGATACACAGGAACCACGGAAATATTCGGTACAGACAAGGCCTCCAAAAAAATGCTTTTCGGTTCCCATCCTGTCCCTCGCCCCGTATATTAGCCCCATTCAAAAGGAAAGGAAACCTTGCGCGCCATGGCGTCATGAAACTGGCATTGCTGACAACGTTAGTCTTCATCCGTCCGGATAAGGTAGGGGATCGGGCTTTCCTGTTTCGATGAATGCCTTTCTGCGAAAACGGCATGAGTCGCATTTACCGCAGGGCATTCCATCGGGGAAGGGATCATAGCAGGAACGCGTCAAGGCATAATCCAGGCCAAGCCGGCGTCCGAGTCTTATGATTTCAGATTTGTTCATTTGAATTAGCGGAGTTTCAATAATCCATGACCCGCCTTCAACACCAGCCTTGGTGCCGAGCCGGGCCGTTTCAATGAAGGCCCTGATAAATTCGGGACGGCAATCAGGATACCCGGAGTAATCAATGATATTGGCCCCAAACACAATATGCCGGGCGTCTATTGTTTCCGCCAAAGCGACAGCCAGGGACAGAAAAATTAGATTCCGGGCCGGAACATAGGTTACGGGAATTTCATTAGTCAGGATTCCGTCTTTGGGCACGTCGATGGCGTCGGTCAAGGCCGAACCCCCAATAGGCGTCAAATCCACGTGCAACACCCGATGATCGGTAACATTCAAAGAAGTCGAGACATTTCTGGCAGCTTCGATTTCAGTCCTGTGGCGTTGACCATAATCGATGGAAAGGGCATGGCATTCCCAACCTTTCTCCCTGATAGCCCATGCCAGGGCGGTACTGGAATCCAGTCCGCCGGACAGTAGTGCCACGGCATGGTTCATACGCCGGTTGCCTTGGGATCCCATATCGCTTTGTGAATCTGCAGGTGCATGCGGACAGGCGCCCGGTCTTGCACGATCCATCGGACCAGTTTTTGAGCGTCCAGTTGTTCCCATGCAGGAGAGAAGAGGATGGGGAGGCCGCGCCCAGCCAGCCGGTATTGTCGAATGATGTGCATAGCCCAGTCATAATCAACGCGGTCTGTTAGCACGAACTTTACCTCATCCCCGGACCGAAGGTGTTTAATATTCTCCCATAGATTCCGGCCCTGTTCTCCGCTTCCTGGAGTCTTGATATCCATTATGCGGCGTACTGATGGATGGGTATTCTGGATACTGATGGAACCGGATGTCTCCAATTGTACAACAGGCCTGGATTTAGCCAGGCCTTCCAGTAACTGGAGAGATTGTTTCTGGGCCAGTGGTTCACCACCGGTCACCAGCGTAAGGGGCATATTCCTCAGATTTACCGCTGTCAGGATATTCGCTATGGAAATAGTGCTTCCACTGGAAAAAGACAGCGCCTGTCTGGTATCGCAGTATTTACAGCGTAGCGGACATCCAGCCAGACGAACAATTGTACATGGCATACCCGCCAGCGTACTTTCTCCCTGGATGGAATCGTAGATTTCAAAAAGACGGATTGTATCTATTGATTTTTTCCGGAGTTCAGGACGGCCAGCCGTTGCCGGGCGATTTTTGCCTCCGGGCTGCCGGGATGCTCAGCCAGTAAACGGTTTAGAAATATTCTGGCGTTCTTCTTGCGGTGCAGTTTTTCATAGGTCTGGCCAAGTTTAAGCAGAGCCAACTTGTGTTTTGATCCGTTTGGGAAATCGGTTGCAACCTTGAGAAATGCCTTAATGGCCTTCCGTGGTTTTTTTTGTGCAAGATAGCTCACGCCCAGCCAGTAAAACGCCTGGTCGGAATACTCATCGTTGGGATATGCAGAGAGAAACTTTTCAAATGTGGCGCTGGCAGTCTCATATTGGCCGCCTTTAAGGGCAAGGTAGGCCGTAATATAGGAATCTTTATCAACAGGTTTCGCCGCTGGCTTGGCAGGCGGGCTGGCAGCTGGGCTGACGCTGATTTTGGGTGGAGATTTGTGGACGGCGGTTTTTGGCGCGGATGGAAGCTGATGCCGATGCCTGGCTCGCAGGGAAGCCTCAAGCTTTTTGAGTTTCTTTGTCAATTCCTCGACACTTTTTTTATTGGAGGACTCAAGCCTTTGCATGTTGTCTTCGAGCTTGGAAAGTTCGAACCCGGACTGTGCGGATTGTTGCGCTAGTTTCTGCACCTCGTTCTCCAGAACCATATATTGATCTCGATGTTTGTTGCTAATCCGGTTCAAGGTTTGCATGACTTCCGTCTTGTCCCGCAGCCATGCATCCTCTTTTTCCCTGGCGCACGATCCGAGGATGAGGCTGGCTATGATAATGGCGACCAGGGAAATATCCCCTGGCCGCCATAAAGTATGCGCCAAACGGTTTTCTTGTTTAGCGAGTGACAATATCGGCGCGTCTGTTTTGCGCCCAGCACGCTTCGCCGGTTCCCTCACAGGCTGGCCGCTCTTCACCAAAGGAAATCGTGTCGATACGCGAAACATCGACGCCCGCAGATACAAGGTAATCGCGCACGGAATCCGCCCGTCGTTGGCCCAGTGCAAGGTTGTATTCACGTGTTCCGCGCTCATCACAGTTGCCTTCAATGGTGATGCTGGAACCGGAGTTGGATGAAAGCCATTCGGCGTTTGCATCGAGAATGGCGCGGGCGGCGGCATCCAGATCCGATTTATCAAAGGCGAAATAAACCTGATGCGATGGTTCGTTGATGGTGGCGCCAGTTTCGGCGCCCGTCGTTACCGGTTGCGTTGCCGGTTTAGTCGATTGGCTTGCGGCGGCAGAGGACGGTGATCCAGTTGGCGCAACCGCGGATTCCTTTTTTGCACATGCCCCCGTCAGAAAACCCAGGGTCAAGACCAAGGTTGTACTAAGTATTGTAGATTTTGTGAGTGTCACTGAACTCCTCCTGTTTATTTTAATATAGCTTATGATGGCTCCAAAAGCTATCACTGCTTCCGCTGGTTATCGTGACCATGCGGGATCCGATGCGTCCTCATTCGCCGGGGTGACTGGTTTTGGCCGGCCGCCCCAGGATGGAACTCTGTATATCCGCCGAATGCCTTTAATCTTCCTGGAGAATAGCAGCATTTGAGCGTTTGGCGACCACGAAGGTGATTCGATATGTCCCCCCGTGGCCAGATATCTTATATCGCTTCCATCCGTACGCATACTTGCAAGGGCGTACTCCCAGTTCTTCAGCGTAATAAAAGCAATCCTGTCCCCCCGTGGCGACCAGACTGGAGATGTATTGTATGCCCCGCTCAAGCTTACCCTTTTTGCCCTGCCTCCAGCAAGGGAAATGCGATAAATCTGTGGTGATCCACTCCGGTCACTGGTAAAGGCGATCCATTTACTATCCGGAGACCAGGTTGGACTGGTGTCAATGCCACGATGTCTGGTCAATCTTCTCCATTTATGGCTGACACGGTCAAATAGATGAATTTCCGTGTCGCCGGTGTAGGAGAGGGAGGCTGCAATGTAACGTCCATCCGGAGAAAATTCAGGGGTGCTGTTTAAACCATGAAATGCACCGAAGGTTTTTCGTTTGCCGGTGGTGAGATCGAGTAGTTCAAGCCGAGGGTGATTACCTACATACGTATTAAGCGCTACCTGCCGATTACCAGGGCTCCAGTCAGGAGACAGCAACAGGGTAAAGTTACGCCCCACGTCCTGGTGATTGGCGCCATCTTGATCCATGTAGACAAGATCTCTTAAATTCCCATGTTTACGCACATAGAGTATATGACTGTTAAAGTATCCTTTTATCCCTGTTACGGTGAAATAGATGTGGTTTGCCACCTGGTGCGCCAGGGTGCGCAGCCCACTGGCCGAAGCCGTGAACCGGGATTTGATCAGGAGCTTGTCGCGGAAGACGTCATGCACTTCCACATCCGCCTTCCAGCCGCTTATGTCTTTTGTCAATCGGCAGGTGGCAAGAATGTCGGCGCCAATGATACGCCAGTCTCCATAGTTGATCTTCTTCATGGTTTGATTCACATCGGCCAGAAAGCTCATGGGATTCAGGGCCTGAAAAGACCGGCTGGATACAAGATCGTTCCTGACGACTTTTTGTAACAATCTCCTGTATTTCTGCTCATGGGCATCCGCTGCCGTCAGCCATGCAATATTCAATGGCCGGTAATCAGACTGGTAGATATCAAATTCAGCAGCGATTGCCGCTGGTGTTATCAACAGGGCAATCAACGGCAACAAACGCAACATAGGCCAGCTTTCTAATCTCTGGCATAAAAGAAAACAAGTGGCTTTTTCCCGCAACCGGCCAACCTGGTCTTTTCCATTCTCTGTTTGTACCCAAGGGAGGGCTTGACGCCCGCGGGAGTGGTTGTTGGCATCTTTTGACGCTATTCAGATCAACTAAGGATTCTGATTAATCTACAGCGATGACGATTTTTCCGGTTATGGAACCCTGTTCCAGGAAGCGATGTGCTGCCGTAACCTCTTCCATGGGGAATATTCGGTTGAGGCGTATATTCAGATGACCATCTTCGATCAGATCCGTACAATTCTCCAGGATGTTAGTCTGATACCGCTGAGCCTGCCTTAGTCCGAAATAAATCGGTGACAGCATGAGTTCAAGGCTGATCCGCAGATTGCGCAACCTGGCCGATGACCAGTCTACGTCAGGGCCGGGTTGAAGAATTGTCACCAGATCACCGTAATAACGTACGGCATCGAAGGTTTTTTCAAATGTTTCGCCGCCAACCGTATCAAAGGCAATATCAACCCCGGTTGCATCGGTCCAGTCAAGGGCCTGTTGCACAAAATCATCCCGCCTGTAATTAATGACCAGGTCAGCGCCAAGTCTCCGGACCAGATCTTCTTTTTGTTTGCTGCTTACAGTTGTGGCTACAGTCGCCCCCGTGATCTTCGCAAGCTGAATGGCGACATGACCAACACCGCCGGCGCCGGCATGAATCAGCACCTTTTGTCCTGCCTGTATGCGCGCCCGGTCATGCAGGGATTCCCATGCCGTAATCAGTATCAAAGGCGCTGCTGCCGCCTCCGCAAAGCTGAGACAGGCCGGTTTTCGAGCAGCAGAGCACTCGTCCACAACCGCATATTCGGCATAATTACCCTGCGGCCCTCCAATGCCGCCGTGGCAAAAATAGACTTCGTCTCCCTGTTTAAAAAGCCCCACGCTCGACCCGATTTCCTCTACAATGCCAGCGGCATCACAGCCGAGTATGGTTGGTTCACGGTCGGGGAAATAGGTTCCCTGGCTGCGCAGCTTGGTATCAACGGGATTGATGCCGGCAGCCCTGATCCTTATCAACATCTCCGTGTTGCTTCTGATCTCCGGCATTGCCACATCCCGGATCTGAAGAACCTCCGGCCCACCCGGACTTGTCATGACTACAGCCTTCATCATCCTTTCCCAACCATGAACCATGAACCATGAACGGGTGTAACCTCCTGTAAACTCACTTCCAGTCTTTCGCGTTGAATTCATCAACGGCAACGGCGTCCTGTACGGCCCGGGAGGTCTGTAGCAACTGCTCTGCCTCATCGTCGGTGATGATCCCGGCTAGTCTGGCGGCATCTATGGCTTCCTCGTCATCTTTGGCGGAGATAGCGCCGCTACGGAGCGACTGACTCAGCTTCCGCTCCAGACTATCGGTTGCCATAACTCTGTTCAGGGCATGCTCCAGTCTGCCGACGGGATCGTCGGGATTATTCGACACAAAGATTCCACTGGTCAGCCTGTCTCTTGCTGCCGACGGAGAGAGCAGCAGGGTTGCCGCCTTGTGTCCTAATCTGTCACCAGGAGGCAGAAACGGTTTACCGAATGGAAACACAAGAAAACGTAACAGAGCGCCAAGAACGGCGCTGGGATAGTTTCTCAGCAACCCGTCAAGTTTCTGTTGGGCGACATACAGGGCGTCTTCACAGGCCCATGAGAGCAGCGGAACGTCTTCCGCCTGACACCCCTGATCCTCGAAACGTTTAATGGCGGCGGATGCCAGATAAAGCTGGGCCAGCACATCGCCAAGACGGCCAGACAGCTTCTCCTTGCGTTTCAGGGCGCCTCCGAGCGTGGCCAGTGTCACATCCGATACAAAGGCCAGGGCCGCGCTCATCCTGGTTATGTGTTGCGCATATCGCCTGCCAGGACCGGAGATATCAACCATGGCCAGTCTCCCCGCCGACAGGGCCAGCAAGAAGGCGCGCGCCTTATTGCTGATGGCAAACCCGATATGGCCGAACAGGGCGCGGTCAAACTCCTTTAGCGCCTTGTCTTCATCCGGCATAGCGGCTGCTTCCATTTCCCTGAGCAGAAACGGGTGGCAGCGAATCGAGCCCTGACCAAAGATGATCAGGCTGCGGGTCAGGATATTGGCCCCCTCCACGGTAATGCTTATGGGGACCGCCTGATACATTCTGCCTATCAGGTTGTGGGGTCCCATGCAGATACCCGAGCCGCCAAAGATGTCCATGGCATCGTTGACCAGAGTACGCATGCGCTCGGTGAGGTGATATTTGACAATAGCGGAGATCACGGCCGGCCGTTCTCCCTGATCTACCGCGCGCGTGGTCAGGGTGCGGGCGCCATCCATCAAGTAGGTATAGCCGGCAATGCGCGCCAGTGGTTCTTCAATACCGCCAAACTGACCAATTGGAACCTTGAACTGCCTGCGAATACGGCTGTATGCACCGGCGCTACGGCTGGCCAGTTTGCCGGCGCCGGTGCTCAGCGCGGGCAATGAGATGGAGCGGCCTTCGGCCAGACATTCCATCAACATACGCCAGCCTTGACCTGCCCTGCTAGCGCCGCCGATAATCCAGTCTACGGGAATAAAGACATCCTTGCCCCGCGTCGGCCCATTCATGAAGGCCTGATTCAACGGGAAGTGCCTCTTGCCGGTTTCGACGCCGGGTCTGTTCGTTGGAATCAGCGCGACGGTGATGCCCGGTGACTCCTCATCGCCGAGCAGATGATCGGGATCGTAAAGCTTGAAGGCCAGCCCCAGGATTGTGGCGACCGGCGCCAGCGTAATGTAGCGTTTGTTCCAGTTCAGCCGGATGCCAAGGACATCCTGCCTGCCGTCAAATTCTCCCTTGCAGACAATGCCGGAATCAATCATGGCGGCCGCATCACTGCCTGCATAGGGACTGGTCAGGGCGAAGCAGGGGAGCTCTTCTCCGCGGGCCAGGCGGGGCAGATAATGGTCTTTTTGTTCATCCGTGCCGTACAGTAACAGCAACTGCCCGGGACCGAGGGAGTTCGGCACCATGGCCGTGACCGCGCAGGTCAGACTGCGGCTGGCAATCTTCATGATGATCTCCGAATGCGCCTGGGCGGAGAATTCCAGACCGCCGAATTGTTTGGGGATGATCATGCCAAAAAAGCGCTGTTCCTTCAGAAACTCCCATACATTGGCCGGCAGATCATAATCCATTTGATCGATCTGCCATTCATCCAGCATGTGGCAGAGCTCTTCAGTTGGGCCATCCAGGAAGGCCTGTTCATCGGCGCTTAGACAGGGAGGAGGGAGACGGGTCAGTTTCCGCCAGTCAGGACGGCCCGAAAACAGTTCGGCATCCCACCAGACGCTGCCAGCCTCCAATGCCTCTCGTTCGGTCAGTGATATTGGAGGTAGGACCTTGCGAAACATAGCCAAGACATAACCACTGATAAAACGCCGCCTGATTGGAAGTACATTCAGCGCCGTAGCCAGTGAAAGGAACAACAGCCATACGAATATGTTGGTCGGTAAGGAGGCTGTCGTCCATACCGTAAAACCAGCCAGAAGCAGGATAAACGAGAGGGTCCAGACCCAGAGTTGTTTTCGGGTAAAGGCAAGCCAGATGATTACTCCGAGCAGCAGTACAATCCAGCAACCAATTGGTAAATGCCATTCCATATCTGATTTACCTCCAATAATCTTCGGCAGTATAGACGATTTTCCTGTCCGGTGGGTCCGGGAACGACTTCTCGCGAAGCTATCGCTATTCCATGGATCATGGGAAAAAAATCAGCTATTACAGGGATATTAATTCTGTAGCCTCCAGGCCATCGGGTCAATTTAAACCTGACAACTTGAGTCATCACCTTGGAAATTGATCTATATCAAAAAAATACTTGAATGTTTTTTTCAGGGGTGCAAACTGCGGCCTTGGTTAACGGGTGATTAAGATTAAATGAACAACGGAAACCACAATAGGAGGGTTTAAAATGAGTGAAGACATCAAACACTACACTGCCCATTGGCATACCAGTCCATTCCCCATGATGGTGGGTTTTGGCGCCGGTCTGTTTCTGCCATGGGCCTTTATGCTTCAGTTCAACTATGAGCAGCCGACGGCCGCGATGGCGTGCCTTGCCATCGGCGCTGCATTGACCATTGCCGGCGGTCTTGGCTGGGCCGGTGAAACCATCGGTGTGATAGATGATGAAAACTGGAGCCCGTCGGCCATGCTTATGTTTATCGGCACCGAGGTCATGACCATTAGTGGCGCCATGGCCGGCTACTGGGTAGAGCGTCTGAGCGCACCGGCATGGCCGCCCGCGGGCACGCCGGAGATCAGTCCATCCGGACCCCTGCTGGCGACGATCATTCTACTTTTCTCAAGTATTACCATCGGTCTGGCGCGCAAGAAAGAGCTGGATGGCGATGCATCCGGTTTTGCCAGGATGACGTTGCTATCCGCCGCCATCTGGGTGGTCTTCATGGTCATGACAATTTCAGGCTGGAGCAGTCTGGCTGGTCAGGGCTTTACCATCGGAGTTAACGCCGCCGCAACCTCGTTGTATGGCTTGACCGGTATCCATTTCGCGCATGTCGTGATTGGCCTGCTGGTGATGCTAACCTGCGTGCCAAGCGCCCTGAAGGGCAAGACCAGTTTTTCCTACACGCGCGCCATGACCATGTATGTCCACTTTGTGAACACGCTCGGCGTCTGGGTGCTGCTACAGGTCTATTTCTGGTAATTCCGGCAACGGGATAGAAGCCATTATGCGGGGTTCGCTCATATCTTCCATGCGGAACGGGGCCATGCCGAGCCGGAGAGAGCAGCGCCGGAACCGGCTTTGGCTGATTTCGGCCTTGCCCTGTCTGTTTGCTGCGCTGGGGATAGGAGCGATCATGCTTCCCAGACATGCGCAGGCCTCCTATAAATCAGATATGATGGCCCCGGATTCGCAGATTGATCCGGAAATCTTCCGTATTGATGAGAGGCATTTCCTGGGTGGGAAGGTCGCCGGGGATTATCTTCTGCGAGAGGCATCCGGAAACAGCTTCAGACTGGGTGACTTACCCAATAAACCGCTCATTCTGGTATTGTCCTACTTTACCTGTGATGGCGCCTGTTCCGTCATCAACCGCACGCTGGCCAATACCCTGAAAGGCGTGGATCGCTGGCAAATCGGCAAGGACTATAATGTTCTCACCGTATCCTTTGATCGGCATGATACGCCGGCGACGATGCGTGAATTCCAAAAGAAGATGGGCTTTGAGCGGTTGCCCCAAGGATGGCGCATGGCAACCATGCGGAACAGGAACGAGATTGACCGGCTCGCCAAATCAATCGGATTCAAATTCTTCTGGTCGCCTCAGGATCGTATTTTTCTGCATCCGATGGTCTATACCGTACTGTCCCCCAAAGGTGTGATCACGCGCTATCTTTACGCGGGCAAGGTGAATGCGGATGATGTAGAGCTGGCCCTTACCAAGGCCATGGGCGGAGAGATTTCCCCAGTGAACATCATTGATTTCGTGGTGGCCGCCTGTCACAGCTACAACTACAAGGACGGGAAATACAAGCTCAATATTCCCTTGTTTGTCGCCCTCGGCGGCCTTATAGCCGGTGTGAGTCTGATGGTGGGGGGATTCATGATTACAAAACGTAAGAGAGATAGAAGCAGGAAGGATATGGTTGCCGTATAGGCGGCCTGTTAATAAGTTGAAGTATGAGAGAAAAAGTAATGAAAACACAGGAGGGTAAAGAGATGAAAATAAAATCGTTAAGTTATAAGGTATTGGGAGCATTGCTTGCGCTGCCGTTGATCCCGACGCTGGCGTATGCATTTCATATGGAGACGTCGCACAGGGCTGATTATGAGGGCTGGACACCCCATGCCCACTGGAATGCCCTGTGGAGTGAAGTGATGTGGGACCTCATAGTCATCGGAGCAATATATTTGAGTCTGGCAGTGATTTTTTTGATCAAGTACAGGAGGACGGGGCATGGTCAGGTTGGCGAATCGCCCAAGCTTTCCGGCCAGGCTGTCATCGGCTGGGTTATACTTCCCGTTATGCTGTTTATGGCGGATGATTTCTTTCTATACGTCAAGGGCTACGATCTGCACAGTCACATGCGTGAGGTGCCGGCCAACGCCCAGACCATCAAGATAACCGCATCCATGTGGAACTGGAACTATGATTACGGCAATGGCGTGGATACGGACATGGAACTGCGGGTGCCGGTCGGCAAGCCGGTGGTGCTGCGCATGACCAGTGATGATGTGATTCACTCTCACTACATGAATCTCTATCGCGTCACCGAGGATGTGATGCCGGGCCGTGTGACCTGGCAATGGTTCATGCCGGACAAGATTGGCGAATCGGTGGTTACCTGCCGTGAATATTGCGGCACGAATCATTCGAAGATGTTTGGCAAGATCATTGTCATGAGCCAGGCGGATTATGATGCATGGATGAAGACGGCCCTTGCGGATGCAAAGGCGGAGTCGGCGCATCGGATTGCCAGCTTAGCGGTTGAACCGATCGCTAATGCAAAAAAGTTTAATTAAAGGAAGGAGGGATAATCAATGAGTGAATTTATGGGACATGAGCCAAACGGTAAGCCAGGCTGGCCAAAGACGGTCAGGGAATGGCTGTTCACGGTGGATCACAAGGTTATTGGCGTCTGGTATCTGATCGGCTCGCTGGCGTCTTTTACCGTGGCCGGCATTGCCGCCACATTGATGCGTATCGAACTGGGTAGCGTCGGGCCGGATATTACCAGCAATGGCGATATTTATAATTTGTGGCTGACCATGCATGGCGCGGTGATGATTCTGGGTTTCCAGATTCCGGCCCTGCTGGGATTTGTCGCCAATTACGCCGTTCCGATCATGATCGGGGGCAAGGATATGGCCTTCCCGCGCGTCAATGCCTTGAGCGTGTGGCTGTTGTGGTCCGGCATTCTGCTGGCGCTGGCCAATCTGGTCATTCCGGATCACTTCAACGGCATGTGGACCGGTTATCCACCATATTCCATGCAGGATGGCGCCGGTAATACGGCGCTGTATACGATGATTGTCGTCGTGCTTGGTATGTCATCCATATTTGGTGCCGTGAACCTGGCCTGTACGGTCGCCTTTATGCGTTGCAAGGGCATGGGTTGGTTCCAGATGCCAATGACCTGCTGGTGCATATTCGCGGCCAATATCACACAGTTGATCTTCGTGCCATTGCTGGCCGCATCCGTGATTTTGCTGAGCATGGACAGGTATCTGGGCTTTGGCTTCTTCAATCCGGAAACGGGCGGCGACGTACTCCTGTACCAGAATCTTTTCTGGTTCTATTCGCATCCGGCTGTGTATATCGTTTTGTTGCCGTTCATGGGAGTTCTATTCGAAATATTCTCGGCGTCGGCCAGGAACATGGTATTCAATTACAAGATGACGGTCTTTGCCGTGCTGGCCTTTATTCCGGTCGGCGGCGATGTGTGGATCCATCATATCTTCGTGGCCGGCATGCCGAACTGGGTGCGGATGTTGATGTCATTCACGACGTTGTTGATCTCACTGCCGTTTGGTCTGTTGATGCTGAGCCTGTTGGGCACCCTGTATAAGGGCAGTATTCGCTATTCCGGCCCGATGATATGGGCCATGGGTTCATGGCTGATGCTGGTTTTCGGCGGCCTGACCGGTATACCGAACTCCCTGGCCGGGATTGACTACGGCATTTCGGACTCCTATGTCATTATGAGTCACTTTCACTATGTGATGGCCGTGTCCGGCGCCATGGGAATCTTTGCCGCCGTGTTCTACTGGTTCCCGAAATTGACCGGCCGCATCTGCAACGAAAAGATGACCAAGACCGCGGCCATTGGCTTCTTTGTCGGTATGAATACGGTCATGGGGCCACTTTATTTCGCCGGTATCGAGGGGATGCCTCGCCGTTATATGGATTATCAGCAGTTCGCCAATAATTCCACCATCGTCCACATGCAGCAAATAGCAACAATCGGCCTCTATATCACCTTCCTTTCCGCGCTGTTGGTGTTGGTGACATGGATCCACGGCATGTTGAAAGGTGAGAAATCGCCGCAGAATCCATGGGGTTCCCAGTCGCTGGAATGGACGTCTACCGCAATTATTCCCGGACAGGGAAATTTCCCGACTCCGGTCGTTGTTGCCGAGGATTGGCATCCATACAACTACATCGACAATCCAAAGCCGACATTTCTGCCCGCTCCCGCGGGACATTAAGAGCTTGGTCCTTAGAATGCGCATCCTCACTCCCTACCCATACCTCCTGGGGGTGCGTATTCTCAGGGGCCTTGACCATTGAACCAGGCCATCCGGGGAGGTGGCAATATGCGTGTTAATGGCGCGCTGTATGAGACTATGGTGAGGAAAGAGACATGAGGGAAAGATTCATGCAAATGGAGAGTGCGGAAACAAGTAGCAGACCCAGGGCTGCCGCTGCTGAACTATTCGAACTGGCCAAGCCCGGTATTGTCGGGTTGACCCTGGTAGCCGCATTGACGGGGATCTATTTTGGCAATCATGAAATCATGCCTCATTGGGACCTGATTTTCTGGACATTCTTTACACTGGGACTGGCGACTGCCGGTTCCTGCATGCTCAACAATTGTTATGACAGTGATATCGATAAGCTTATGCGCCGCACCCGTTTACGGGCGCTGGCCATGGGACTGATTTCCAGACGTTCCGTACTGATTGTGGGGTTGCTGCTCGTAATTCCTTCTCTTGTCCTGATGGCCTGGACGGTCAATGCGCTGGCAGCGCTGGTAACGGCGGTTGGCGTTGTTGGGTATGTCGGGGTTTATACCATGTGGATGAAGCGCCGGACGCCTTGGGCCAATCAGTTTGGCGGGATTGCAGGCGCTGTGCCGCCGATGGTCGGTTATGCGGCGGTAACGGGCGATCTGGGGGCGCCGGCCTGGATCCTGTTTGCCATCATGGTGGTCTGGCAGCAGCCGCATGCCCTGAGCCTTGCCATGAAGTACCGTGAAGACTATGCCAAGGCAAAGGTCCCTGTCATTCCCGTAGCCTGCGGCATACGGGCGACCAAGATCCGAATCGCAATTTATGCGCTTGCATTGGTTCCCGTGGCTTTATTACCCTATTTCTATGGGATGTCGGGTATCTACTACTTGGGCGTTTCGGGGGTATTGAGCGCGATATTCCTGTTCATGGCCGTTCGGTTTCTGTGTTCGGATCGCGACTGCGACATGCGGGTCTTCGCCTATTCCATTATCTATCTGATTCTGCTGTTTGGTACGATGGTGGCTGATTCTATATAGGTTTTCATTTAGTAAATCTGATTACAGGGTAAAAGCACGTCATTCCGAATGAAACGTATCACAGGTTGTTTGCTTGCATGTATTGGAATGATCTGGTGCGCCGCCTCCGCGTGCGCCGGCATCAAAGTGGAGCATGCCCGGGTCCGAGTGTCGTCACAGGTGGCCGATACGCGTTTGGTGCGGGAACCTGCTCAGCAGCTTTTTGAAAAGGCCATGGCCCTTGCCGGAAAGAGGGATTTAACCGGTGCATCCGTGCTCTTCCAACGGGCAGTTGAAAAAGGGAACAGGCGGGCGCAATATCAACTGGGTCTGTTATATGCGCGTGGCGACGGTGTGCGAAAGAATCTGATCAGGGCAAGGGAATTGCTGCGCAAGTCTGCCATGCAGGGTCATCCCAAGGCGCAATTTTATCTTGGCCAGATGTACCTGTTTGGCGATGGTGGAGAAAAGGATAATATCAAGGCGACCATGTGGTTCTGGCTTGCCACGACGCTTGGCGACCGTTTTGCCAAGGATAGTCTTCGGGTGATGAGCAGCAAGATTTCTCCGCGTGAACTGACGATTGCAAAAAAACGGGCGCGGGCATTGTGGCTGGAAATACCGCACGATATGAAAATCGAGCACGGTGCGACGATGCATTGAGGGTCTCTTGATAAGGGCTATTACCATGGAGAAGGATGGGAAATGAGTGATCAACTTATGGAAAAGAAGCGGCAGGAACGAAAAAAAGTCATTGGGGGGCTGGTTCTCAGTCTCATTGTTTTTGCATGGTTTCTGTATTATCTTATTGCCCATATTCCGGGTTGATGCCGGATTCTGGACTTCCTGGATTGACGATTGATCCGTGATGAACTGGCAAGAAGTCATCAGGTTTGCATATAACAATTTTCGTTCCGTGGAGGCTTTTTAATGCGTTTTGATACGACTACGCGCATATTACATTATTGCCTGATTATTACAGTTGTGTTTCAGTTGCTTAGTTCGGAGTTCATGATGGTATCGGAACCGGGGAAAATGACCGGGTTTAGAACCATGTTATTCGATTTTCATATGATGTTTTTCGGCTGGGGGGCATTTCTAATCAGCTCTGTTTATGCCATGATTCTCTATCAGGACAAGGATGAGTGGAGGCGGATGGTTCCCTGGTTTTCAGCCAGTCACCGCGCCGCCCTGTTTAAATCAATACGTGATGATGTTTCCGGCATATTCCGGGGACGTCTGGCGCCGCCAGAAGAAAGAGGAGCCTTGGCTGGTGCGATCCACGGGTTCGGTATTCTATTGCTGATTGCCCAGGGATTTACCGGTGCTTATGTGATGCTCGGTGTTCGCTCGGATGGCACTATGCGTACTGATACGCTGTTATTTCTTGATTTTCATTCATTTTTTGGTTTGCTGTTGTGGATATTTTTGATTGGTCATGTAAGCATGTTTATTTGCCATCTACTGTTTGGCCATCGTACGATTCTTGATGTGTTTCAACGCGTGAATATCCCGTGGAAATGAACATGTTCTTCTTGGGTGATTCACTGATGAAGGTTAAATTTTCTATATTCTGCGCGATGATACTGTCCGCATTTTTAATATTGTCTCCTGCCATGGGAATTGCTTCTGATAAAAGTCATCAAAACGAGGCGGTGACGCCATCGGGACAGGCAGAACAACCGCAACATCCCAGACGTGGTGACGAGATGACGGAACCAGTGCTGGGGATGCAGTTCGTCTATATTGAACCGGGCAGTTTTGTGATGGGCAGCCCCGAAAGCGAACTCCATCGCTATCCGGATGAGAAGCAGCATGAGGTGCGGATCAAGTCCGGCTTCTGGATGGGTAAATATGAAGTGACGTTTGAGCAATATGACGCCTTCGTCAAGGCCGCGCACTATGCCAGACCGCTTGATGAAGGATGGGGGCGAGGCAAACGGCCGGTCATAGACGTTAAATGGTTCGGGGCCACGGATTTTGCCCGCTGGTTAAGCAGAAAGTCGGGACACCGCTATCGCCTTCCAACCGAGGCGGAATGGGAATATGCGGCGCGCGCGGGTACAACGACGGCGTATTCATGGGGTGATAACCCGGCCGATTTTCCAGATTATGCATGGAATACCACCAATGCAAATGGCCGGACGCACCCGGTTGGACTGAAGAAACCAAATCCATGGGGACTGTATGACATGCACGGTAATGTATGGGAGTGGACGGCTTCGACCTATTCGGAGGAATATGACGGCAGTGAATTAAAAGGCACCAGCCGCAAATCGAAGGCGCTGCGCTCAGTGCGTGGAGGCGCCTGGTATTTTTACCCCAAAGGCATGCGCTCCGCGGATCGCCGTCTCTACAGTCCATGGCTGCACTGGTCCTACATAGGATTTCGTCTGGTTCGCGATCCATAATAAAATGCAGGATATTTTATCGCAGAGGACGCAGGGGTTCGCAGAGGAGAAAAATAAAAAGCATATTTGATGAAGTCGTAAAAAGTCCATCCGTGGGCGCTCTGATGGCTTCTTACGAAGTCATCAGATTTGTCTTTCCTCTCTTTTCTTCCTCTGCGTCCTCTGGTGTGTCAGGCCAAGCCTGATCAATCTTGCAAACTGAAAGGAGTTTGCCATGC
>CAZQZF010000008.1:0-19008 GCA_964597745.1 uncultured Zetaproteobacteria bacterium | reverse complement strand
TATCCGTCAAAGTATTGTGAAGCGATTTGGAGATACGACATGTGACGATCCACGAGTTTCAGGTTCCTGCCTGGAAAAAATCCCAAAGCCGTAGAATGATTATGACTGAAAAATTTTACTTTTTTGACGTAGGGGTTGCCAACTATCTCGCCAGACGCAGACCTTTACTGGGCAGCTGCGAATTTGGCGAATCGTTCGAACATTATATACTGATGGAACGACGGGCGTATCAGGCTTATAAAAACCCTGATCTTCCGCTTGCTTACTGGCGCACGAGCACGGGGCTGGAAGTCGATTTTATTCTAGGCGATAAACAGGTCGCGCTGGAAATAAAAAGTTCCCGGAACATTCACCAACGTGATTTAAAAGGCCTTAATGCCATCAGGCAGGATGGCCCGGTCGGGCATTGCCTGCTTGTTTGCATGGAAAAAGAACCACGAACTCTGCCGGATGATATTAAAATCGTTCCCTGGAAAATTTTTCTGGAACAATTATGGGCCGGAGATTATCTCTGATGACTTCGTAAAAAATCATCATCGCCCCCACCTGTCTGCGAGCAACGCACAGGCAGATGGACGGGCACGCCAATCGATAGCTTGCTCCGGCTCCATTCGGGCGCATACTACTGCTGTTGGCTACCGGTCAGATTGATTACGCTTGACTAAACCGCTCTCGGTCATGCGGTGTGCTGAACTCAATCTCCGGCCCCTTGGGCACGATACGGGATGGATTGATCGATTCATGCGAGTAGTAGTAGTGCTGTTTGATCTGCTGCATGTTGACCGTTTCGGCAATACCGGGGTATTGATACAACTCGCGCAGATAGCCCCACAGATTCGGCATGTCGATGATCCGGTTGCGGTTGCACTTGAAGTGGCCGTTGTAGACAGAATCGAAGCGTACCAGCGTGGTAAACAGACGCCAGTCGGCCTCGGTGATCCGGTTGCCCGCAAGATAGCGCCGCCGTGACAGCCGCGCCTCCAGTCTGTCGAGGGCGGCAAACAACGCGTCATACGCCTCCTCATAGGCTCCCTGTGCGGTAGCGAAGCCGCATCTGTAGACCCCATTGTTGATATTCTCGTAGACAAAGGCGTTGATCACATTGATCTCCGCTCTTAACGACGCAGGGTAGTAGTCATCATTATTGCCGGTGAGCTGGTTAAATTCCCTGTTGAACATGCGGATGATCTCGGCCGATTCGTTGCAGACAATCGTCTCTTGATCTCTGTCCCATAGCACAGGCACGGTAACGCGGCCGGAATAGTGAGCATCGGCCTTTGTGTAAAGTTGATGATGATATCGAAAGCCATACAACGGCTCCGGATCGGGTGCATATTCCCAGCCATTTTCCAGCATGTGAGGATGCACGACAGTAACCGGAATGATCTCCTCCAGTCCCTTGAGCCTGCGGAAGATCAGCGTGCGGTGCGCCCACGGGCAGGCGAGGCTCACATACAGGTGGTAACGGCCCGCTTCAGGCGGAAACTCTTTTGAACCGATTTTACTGTGGAACCGCGCCCCCGTACGGTGAAATTGACCATCCCTTGATGCCCATTTGCCGTCATCAGTCTCCCAGCTTCCATTGACAAGCAGCCCCATGATATTCTCCAGTTTCGATCAGACTTTACGCCCCGGCAATGGTACTACGTTGCAACCGCCTGCCGTTGCTCCTGATCGAATTCCCCCTCCTTTGCATGGTCAGTGGCAAGCAACATATACACCGCGGGCACGACAAACAGCGTGAACAGGGTGCCGATGGCAACGCCGGAAGCAATCACCAGTCCCATATCGAAGCGCGATACGGCGCCGGCGCCGCTGGCGGTGAGCAGTGGAAAAACACCGAGTACCGTGGTCGCGGTTGTCATCAGGATGGGCCGCAATCGGATGCCTGCCGCCAGTTCAATAGCGTCCCGTTTGGATTTCCCTTCATGTCGCAGGTTGTTCGCGAATTCGACAATCAGGATGCTGTGTTTGCTACTCAGCCCCATGAGAGTGACCAGGCCAACCTCGGTATAAATATTGAGCGTGGCGCCGCCGGTGCCGAGGCTGATAAAGATCAGCGCGCCGGCAATGGACATCGGTACCGCCACCAGGATGATAAATGGATCGCGAAAACTTTCAAATTGAGCGGCCAGGGCCAGGAAGATAATGATCAGCGCGAAGGCGAAGGTGGTAATGAAACCGCTGGATTCCTGCGTGAACTGGCGGGATTGTCCTCCGTAATCGACTGAATACCCCTGAGGCAGGGTTTTGTCCGCCAGGTTTTTCAGATAAGCAAGTGCGCTGCCCATCGTCACAAAGGGGAGCGCAACGCCCTGAACCGTCGCCGAGTTGAGCTGTTGGAAATGATTCAGTGATTCCGGGACTGTCATTGTCTTGATATGCGCAATCGTGGACAGCGGGATGGCCGCGCCATCAGCCGTTTGAATATGATAATTAAGCAATTGATTGGTATTCAGGCGGAAACGCTGCCGCACCTGTGGGATCACCTTGTAGGAACGGCCATAGAGGCTGAAATAGTTGACATAACCGCCGCCCAGCATGGAGGAAAGGGCATCACCGACATCCTTCATGGACAGGCCCAGTTGGGCTGTCTTGCTACGATCAATTTCTACGGAGACCTGCGGTTGGTCGATCTTCAGGTCATTGTCCAAAAAAGCGAACATACCGCTCTTCATTGCCTCCCGCATGAAATTCCGGACCACATCATTTAGACGCTCAAACGGATCCGTAGTGGTGATAACAAACTGAATGGGCAGCCCCCGGCTGCCGGGGAGAGATGGTGGCTGGAAGGCGACGGTGCGCACACCCGCGATATGACCTAATTCCTTCTGAACAACCGGTTGCAGGGCGCTGGTAGTGGTGTCACGTTCATCCCATGGCGTAAAGACCATGCCAGAAATCAAGCGCCCCGGAACATTGAGTTGAAATACATGATCGGTCTCGGGGTGACCGGCAAATGTCTTGTATATTTCATGCATATAAAGCTGCTTCTGCGCAAGCGTCGCATTCGGCGCGGCTGTGGATGAAGATAGAATCACGCCCTGATCTTCCCGTGGCGCCAGTTCCTGCCTGGCGCTGTTATAGAGAAAATAGATGCTAACGAGCACGATCAGGGCGAATACTACCGTAACCGGCAGGTAATTGAGCGTACCGTGTAGTCCTCTTGCGTAGAGACGGCGTATGGTTTCGAGACGCTGATCAATGAAATCAACAAGACCGTCTTCCCAACCGCTCCTGTCCAAGTGGTGCCGGAGCAACCGGGAACACATCATCGGCGACAGCGTCAACGCGACAATGGCGGATACGGTCACCGCACCCACCAGCGTAAAGGCGAATTCGGCAAACAACGCACCGGTGAGCCCCCCCTGAAACCCGACCGGGATGTAAACGGCCACCAGCACGATGGTCATGGCGATAATCGGGCCGGCCAACTCACGTGCGGCAAGGATGGCGGATTGCATCGGCTTCATACCTCTTTCGAGATGGCGGTTGACATTTTCCACCACGATAATGGCATCGTCCACCACCAGGCCGATAGAAAGCACCAGCGCCAGCAGCGTCAACAGGTTAACCGAAAAACCGAAGATCAGCATCATCGTGAACGTACCGATCAACGACAGAGGAATAGCAATAACCGGAATGAGCACCGAACGTGGAGAACCCAGGAAGATAAAAACGACGAGGGTAATAATCAGCATGGCTTCGATCAGCGTATGGATCACTTCATTGATTGAGCTGTTCACAAACTTGGTCGAATCGTAAACGATCTCGCCATTGATCCCTTGTGGCAGTTGCGCATGAATGGCTGGAAATGCTTTGCGCACGCCTTTCACTACATTCAGAAGATTGGCGGCGGGCGCCACCTGGATGCCGATGTAAACCGCTTTATTGCCATCAAAAGCAACCTGTGATTCGTAGTCCTCCGCGCCAAGCGTTACGTGGGCGATATCCTTGAGGCGGACGATAGCGCCCTTGTCCTGTTTGACGATCAAATTCCGGAACTCATCCAGTGAATGCAGGCTGGTAGAAGCGGTAAGGTTGACCTGCACCATCCGGCCTTTGGTATTTCCCAGGCCCGAAAGGAAATCGTTCCGCGCCAGCGCCGTGCTGATATCCGAGGCGTTCAATCCGTAGGCGGCCATTTTATCAGGATCAAGCCAGGCGCGCAGGGCGAAGTTTTTGCCGCCCAACAATTCAGCGGTCTGCACGCCATCCACGGACTGCAACTTAGGTTGCACCACGCGCAGCAGGTAGTCCGTAATATTGTTGGATGGCAGCACCTTGCTGGAAAAGCCGATATACATGGCATCAATGGTCTGACCGATCTTCACGCTCAACACCGGACGTTGCGATTGCGGTGGAAGCCGATTCAGCACCGAGCTGATTTTGGTGTTAATTTCCGTCAGGGCCTTATCCGCATCATAATTCAGTTTCAGATTGACGATAATATTGCTTTGCCCGACCGTGCTGCTCGAGGTCATGAAGTCGATCCCATTGGCCTGTGCGATGGCATTTTCCAGAGGCGTGGTGATAAAACCGGCCACCAGTTCCGGTTCCGCCCCGTAGTAGGTCGTACTTATGGTGACGACTGCATTCTCGGTGCGTGGAAACTGCAGGACGGGTAGCGTACCCAACGAACGCAATCCAATCACCAGCAGGATCAAGCTCACGACAGTGGAAAATACCGGGCGGTGGATAAAGAAATCCGTGAATTTCATGATTTGTCTATCACTGATCTTCGGGCTGGGAATTCGCATCAAAGCTGGGCTGGATGGCGTTGTTGATAATGATAGGCGAACCGTTGCGTAATTTCATTTGGCCAGCGGTAATGACGGTATCGCCTTCCTTGACACCTTTGATGATGGCGACCTGATCACCGCGCTCAGCGCCGGTGGTTACGAAAACCGACCTGGCAGTCAGTTGCGGCCTGCCATCTTTGTCCTCGCCCTTTTTCTCGGCCAGATACACCATGTTTCCGTAAGGATTATAGGTGATCGCGGTTTGCGGCAGTGTAATGTAGTGCTGTGGTGATCCGGTAACAATATTTACCGTCGCATACATGCCGGGCAACAGACTGTGATCCGAGTTTTCCAGCGTGGCGCGAACCCTGACATTGCGTGTGCTGGACTCCACCTGAGGATTGACAACGGAAATATTGCCTCTAAACATCCGGCCAGGCCATGTGTTGGTTCTGGCAATCACCTTCTGTCCCACCTTGATTGCATTCAACGCCTGCTGAGGCAAAAAGAAGTCCAGATAGATGGGTTCCAGGGCCTGCAGAGTGACAATTTCCGTGCCTGTCTTCAGGTATTGGCCGATATCCACCTGTCGAATACCCAATCGCCCGGAAAAGGGAGCGCGGATGAATTTCTTGTCCAGCAAGGCCTGTTGTTCAGCGACGTTGGCCATGGCCTGCTTGAGATTCGCCTCATCCGTGTCCACGGTTTGCTTGCTGACTGCTTTAACCCGAAACTGCGCCTTGTCGCGCCGATAGGTAATCCGAGCCAGCTCGGAAGCCGCCTTGAGCGACTGCAGTCTGGCGGTATCACTGCTGGCATCCAGTTCCAACAGCAGGGCGCCTTTCTTAACTTCCTGCCCCTGTTTAAAGTGAATCCTTACAACAATTCCGGGAACTTCCGGACTGATATCAACGCCACGCACTGCCCGCAGGGTGCCAACCGCCTTCAGTTTTGGCTGCCATTCCTGATAGCCGGCTTGAAGGGTGGATACCGTCTGCGGCGGCATGCCCCTTGCCGCCATTTTCTTTCCCATCATGTATCCCGTCCAGGCCTTGAAGCCAAATACGCCGCCAAAGACCACGGCGGCCAGAATCAGCATGATGAACATCCGTTTTGTCATTGGATTCCCCATTGTGAATGATGCGTGAGGATGACAAAGATCATTGCCTGCCGTCCGCCACATTCTGCTTTATTGGATCGGTTCTGTCGGCCTCAGCGCGATTCCACCAGCCGCCGCCCAGTGCCTGGAACAATGCGGCCGTGTCGGCATAGCGCGCGGCCTGGGCCTGTACGAGACCTATGCGCGCCTGTTCATACTCCCGCTGGGCATCGAGCAGCGATAAGTGGTTGATGGCGCCGGCGCGAAACTGTTCACGCGCCAAATCCAGATTTTGGGCAGCAGCCTTTTCGGCTTGGGTCTGCGCAAGCAGCGCCTCGGCATCGAACTGGAGTGAGCGGAGCACATCGGCCACATTCTGGAAGGCGGTCAAGACAGTACTTTGATACTGTGCCGCCACTTTTTTATAGGCGGCAATGGCGGCGCGGCGGTTATGAATAGCGCTACCGCCATGAAGAATCGGTTGCAACAGATTGGCGCCTATGTTCCATATGCCGGTGCCGGGAGAAAACAGTTTCCCCGCGCTTGTCGCGACCGCGCCGTAGCTGCCGCTGATCGTAAACTGCGGGAAAAAGTCCGCGGCGGCGACTCCAATTCGGGCGCTGGCCGCATGTATTTGCGCCTCGGCGGAACGGATATCCGGGCGTTGTTGCACCAATCTGGAAGGCAGGCTTACCGGAAGCTTATGTGGTAGATGCAATGTCGATAGCTTAAAAACAGACCCGTTATCCTGACTGGGGAAGCGACCCGAAAGCGCCGTCAACTGGTTGCGTATAAGCGCCAGTTGTTTTGCCAGCACCGGTAGTGTCGCACGTGTCTGCGCCAGTCTTGTTTTCTGCGCCAGCACATCGGCCATGGAGGCGCCACCCAGATCAAACTGTTGCTGTAACATATCAAGCTGTTGCTTCTCCGCGTCAGCAATCTCCTGCGTGGCTGCAATCTGACCGCGCAACGAGGCTTCGGAAATGGCCGCGGTTACCACATTGGATGTCAGCGTCAGATAGGCCGCTTCAAACTGGTAACGCTCGGATGCCGCCTGCGCCTGCAATGACTCAACATTCCTTCGTTCCCCACCAAACACATCAAACACATAGGAGATATCCACCGAGGCATTGAAAAGATTGAATCGTGTGCCACCACCACCGGGATTGCCAAACTGTGAACCCGTGACCTTCTGCCGTATTGCCGAACCCTTGGCATCCAGGCTGGGAAAGATCACGCCTTCGGCGGCATAAGTGTTTTCCTGCGCCTGAACCAGTGCGGCTTTCGCTGCCTTGAGATCGGGATTGGCCTTGAGCGCTTCCTTCACCAGTTGATTCAATGATGTTGAATGAAACAGCTTCCACCACTCGACGGGAATATCTTCGCCTTGCAAAAATAGTTGCGCCTGGCCGCCCGCAACATCCGCTGAGACAGTCTTCTCGGCCAATGGCTTCGTTGTATAACCCGTGACCTTCGGTGCGTCTGGCCGGTGAAAATCCGGACCGACCATGCAACTAGTCAACCATAGCGCTACCGCCATCGGGAGAATGAAACGTACTCCGAGCCCCATTTCAGGCATCTGCCAGAGTATCCAGACAGGCAAACCATGGATGATTTAGAAGGTAGGTTCGCGCCTGCTCCCTGCATGCCTTGAATACCATCTCAGGCTTTGCTTCAGTCCATCCGTAGCCTTTCAGAAAGTGAATTACATTGGTGGTAAAATGTTTATAGCTACAGGTATCCTGATGACCGCCACCGGCACGAATAAGGCCGGATTGTGCGGTACTGTTCAGTCCGACACACAATCCCCACATGCCGTGGTTGAGCAGCCTGGCCAGCTCCTGGCGCGCAACATCGTCGATACCGGCATAACCATGCAGATCGCCGTTCAGCATCTCCAATATGACAGAATTGATCATATCAAAAAAATCCCCATGCAGGATATTCAATTCCTGGATACGTTGTGGGTGCGCACGCGTCCATACTGACGGCATCAACGATAAATTTTCTATTTCGACGAACCCCGGATGCTGGCGGGCAATCAACCAATTAACGGTAAAACAGGTGACAATACGTCGCATGGCCGATGCATTCGAAGCGATGATGGCTTGATGGATTTCTTTTTCTTCACGGATCATTCGCGTTGCACAAGCCAGCAGCAAATCTTCCTTGGTGGCAAAGTGTGAATAGATAGTTCCCATGGACAGCTCGCTGGCCTTGGCAATCTCCATCATACGTACGCCCAGAAAACCCTTTTTAACAAACAGGGAGATCGCCTGTCTGATAATAAATCCTTCGCGCTCCGCCCGCTTCTGCTGCCTCGACACGATCACCGCCTCTGTAACGAACTATATTCGAACAATATTCGTTATTCCCTCTTTGTCAATGCGCGGCGCTTTGACAGAGGACCCGATACTCAATGAATATCCATCACTGGATAGTCGGTATAGCCGTGTTCATCACCGCCGTAAAATGTGGATTCGTCCGGCTCATTCAGTGGCGCATCCAGCCGAAAACGCTCGGGCAGATCCGGATTGGCAAGAAACGGAACGCCGAAGGAGACCAGATCGGCTCGCCCCCCGGCGATAGCTGCATTTGCCCTGGCCTTGTCATACCCGCCGTTGGCAATATAGATACCGTTGAAATGTCCACGGATT
Organism: uncultured Zetaproteobacteria bacterium; assembly: GCA_964597745.1. Lineage (GTDB taxonomy): Bacteria > Pseudomonadota > Zetaproteobacteria > Mariprofundales > Mariprofundaceae > CAYLYU01. Next base: position 10,510 of record CAZQZF010000008.1, on the reverse strand, counting down.
CCGGTCATATCCACGCTCTTATCCACCTCGCCAACCATCGTTACCTCGACGACATGCAGGCAGGCGATACCCAAATCACCCAACATGGCCGCGACGCGGTTGAACAGGGTCTGGGGGTCGGAATCGTAGATATCGTTGAAGGCATTAACCGGTGAGATACGCACGCCGACCCTGTCCGCGCCGATCTCGGCAATAACGGCTTTGGTCACCTCCTTTAGCAACCGTATCCGGTTTTCGATCGGACCGCCATAAGCATCGGTTCGTTTATTGGTGCTGTCGCGCAAAAACTGGTCCAGTAGATAACCGTTGGCTGAATGGATCTCCACGCCATCGAAACCGGCCTGCATCGCACAGATCGCTGAGTTCCGGTATTGCTCGACGATGCCGGGGATTTCGTCAGTCTCCAGCGCCCTGGGCGTGACAAAATCTTTCAGGCCCTCATAAGTGAACGCCTGTCCGGCCGGTTTAATCGCGGATGGAGCGACTGGTGATTTACCACCATGGTAATCAGGATGCGAGATACGACCGCAGTGCCAGAGTTGTACGAAGATGTGGCCACCCCCGGTATGCACGGCGCTGGTTATTCGTTTCCAGCCCTCAACCTGTGCCTCCGTATGGATGCCCGGCGTTGCCGGATAACCGACAGCCTGTTCGGAGACCTGCGCGCCCTCGGTAATAATCAGGGCGGCCGAAGCGCGCTGCCGGTAGTACTCGGCCATCAATGCAGTGGGAATCGATTCCGGTGCACGGTTACGCGTCATCGGCGCCATAACGATGCGACCGGGCAGCATCAACCCGCCGATCTTGATACTTGTAAAAATATCCATGCTCACTCCTTGTCCGCCATGCCCTGAAGAATTGTAATAGCCTCATCGGGCTCCATGCGTTGGGTGTAATCGGCATTGACAAAGGCATGGCGGATGATGCCGTCACCGGCGACGACATAGGTTGCCGGAATGGGAAGTTCATATCTTTCGTTGCCATCATACTCCGGCAGATTGATGCCAAATTTCTCGTAGATTGGCCGCAGTTCGCGGGCCAGTTCGAAGACCAGACCGTATTCTTTTGCCACCCGGTTATTCCTGTCGCTAAGAATCTTGAAATCGAATGGATTCTCCGCCGCGAAGGCCGCGGATTTTTCACGAAGATTGGGCGAGATACTGACCAGTTCAGCACCCAAGGCCCTGACCTCCGGCATGGCCCTATCCCACGCCTTCAATTCAATGTTGCAGTAGGGGCACCAGACGCCTCGATAGAAGTTGATAATCACGGGTCCCTTCCGCAGCAACGCGCTCAGGATAACCTCCTCCCCCGCGAGATTTTCAATCGCGAACAGCGGAGCGCGATCACCGGCCTTTCTGGCACGATCGGCAATACCGCTGTTCACTAGTTTTTCCATTGCCGAAACCATGATGCCAAGGACATCTTCCGGAATGGATGGCAACATCTCTTTCTGCATGGTTTCGATTTCTGTTTTTAAACTCATATCTTATCTCCTTTTAGTTATGCAGTCGCAAAAAAATCCAAGATGGCCCTTTTTTATCATGCCGGCCATCCGTGGTCAGCCTCCTTTGGGCATGCACTGGCATGTGCAAATCGGCTGCCCTGCCGATTTGTCATTAAGATTGCCGCGGACTGCGCCCTCACAATGACCAGAAAGAACTTTTATACCCATATCGCCATGGCAAAACCCCAGAAGAGCAGATACAGGAAGAGGATGGCGGCCACGCAGCGTTTAAGCCAGAGGCTCCGCGCCGTACGCAGCAGCCAGGCGCCGCCGGCAACCACGGCGATCAGTTCAATCGCACCCACAATCTGACCGTGCCAGGCCGGATCCCAGTATGAAACCGGACTGGCGAAGCGAAAACTGGAAAGCGGAAAAAAATGTCTGTGGGCATCACTATGGTGCAGTGGAAAATCAAACAGTGAATGCATAAACATGCTGGCGAAAAACATGGACAGCGCCGTCATTCTGGTCCGCCAGGCCATTAACCATGCCAGCCCAAGCAGAGGAAAAGAGTGAAACGTATCAAAAACGGCCTGCCAACCGGGATCAAAATAACCATCACGCCAGATCGATCGTTCCGACAGGCCGTTCAGTCTTGCCCAGGCGTAAAACAGAAACATCGGGACATCGGGCAGCAGCGCCCCGGCCACAATGGCGACGGGATGAATTTCACGATCCGTTTTGCGAAAAAGAAGCAGATTAACAATGGCGTGCGCGGGCGTATTCACACTTTGTCTATAACCTCAACCCTCACTGCCGTCGCGCTTCAGAATGGCAAACAGGGTCTTTGGCGGCGTTTCACCACCTGCATGTGGGAAGCTTGTATGCAAAATCTCCACGATCCTGAATCCTGTGCCAAACATAGTCCTGAGATCATCCGGCGAAAAACGGCAGGGCGGGCCCTGCTCACGCGTCTCCTCATGGGAGAAGCACTTGAGCAGAAAGATGCCATCGGGCTTCAGCCATTTGTGAATACGAGTGATATAGCTATTTCTTTCGCCCTCATCGGCAAAACAGTGTAAGACGCCACGATCAAGAATCAGATCGAAATGCCTGTCCAAATCCAGTGACAGCACATCGCCGACGGTAAAATCAACTGAAACGCCGGTCTCTTCGGCCCGTTGCCTGGCCCCGGCTATTGCGGCCGGGGCTATGTCCACTGCCGTGACCTGGAATCCCTGCCGGGCAAGTGCAATCGCCTGCGTTCCCGGACCGCAACCAAGATCAAGCACGGCCCCCTGCCTGATGGCCAGCCGATCCAGCGCCTCGGAAAAATCCGAATCAAGGTCTGGATGAAACCAGGGGAGCTCTTCAGCCGGCGTCTCTTCATATCTTGCCTGCCATCCAAGCAAACTCGGCGGCATCCAGCCATGACCCCACTGCCCCGCAAAGACAATCTCCTCAATCGGCATGCGGCTGCGCGGAGAGGCCTCCACGGTTTGAAAGTCGGAATCGATCTCTGCCGGATTGCCGGGCTGGCCGATAGCTATCACACTCATTACATGCAACCTGTCAGGAAGTTTCAGCTTTTTTTGGAGTAAATCCGGATCAAAACCACCCATCTGATGGCTGGCCAACCCCAATGAAGCGGCCTGCAGACAGAGGCTCATGACAGCCTGGCCAGTATCATATTCGCACCAGCGGTTTATCTGGTCATTCTGGGAAAACAGCGGTTCACAGGCTGTAATGATGAACAGGGGTGCATGCCTTGCCCACAATTGATTCTTTGGCGCCAGCGCGGTCAGCACCTTTTGCCAGCCTGGTTCATCGCTAAAGCGGTCAGCTATGATGAAACGCCACGGTTCTTCACCGAAGCAGGAGGGCGCCCAACGCGCCGCCTCCAGACAGGCTGCGATCTGCTCATGAGCCACCGGCCTGTCGCCATCAAAGGCGCGACTGCTCCATCGGTCCGCAAACAGCCTTTCAATCGGCGCCTGCACATTCAAACGTTGTTGTGCCATCAATATCTCCTTATCTCATCCCTTATCAGGGAGCACGTTGTTTTAACTCTAAAGTCCCTCGTGGCTTCCATCACAGAAGGGCGGGTTTCTTTGCCGCAATCGTTGGTTCGCTCATATCATCCTCCTTTTTTGCGGATACCTTCGATGGATAAAAACATCTCTATATTTTCAGCAACCGGCCCCAGCATCGTCGCTTTCTTCATATTGTAATCAGACAGATGCAGCGTTGTCCTGCCTTCAAAGCCACGCCGGTATCCACCCCACGGATCTTTGCCGGCGCCAATCTGCCGTATATTAATGACAATCTGCTTTGTAACGCCATGCAGGGTCAGCTTTCCCTTCAAGACACCCTTGCCATGATCCCTGCTCTCATAAGCGGTACTGGTGAATTGGGCGCTTGGATAGTGGACAACATCAAAAAAGTCCGCGCTACGCAAGTGTTTGTCCCGTTTGGCGTGATTGGTATCAATACTGGCGGTATCAATGTTGACCTGCACCCTGTTATTTTCCGGATGTTTCGCATCGAAGCTGAACGTCCCCTCGAATTCATCGAAGCGACCCAGTATCCAACTGAATCCAAGATGGGCGATTTTGAACTGGATAAATGCGTGATGTTTCTGTGTATCCATCACATAGTTTTCGACTGCCTGTGCGGGAATAGAAATCCCAAATACAATTGCAGCAGCAATGAATAACGCCTTGAATTTCATATCTCTTCTCCTTTTTTTGATATATTTAAATACTTATCTTCTTTGTGTCTTCGTGAAAGATGCGGGTCAGTAGTGCGCTCTCTTCATTCCAAGCATATGCAGCAGGGTTTCATCCCTGTTAATCAGATGATGTTTGAGCGCGGCAGCTATATGCAGTCCGGCAAGGGTCATGATGGACCAGGCGGAAAGCCGGTGAACCGCCCCGTTGATATCCGCCTGCGCCGGCGTCAATGTCAGCAGCGCAGGCACATGCAACCAGCCGAAGAGATCAAACCCCTCACCCTCCGCGGTGGGAATCAGGTAGCCGGAAACCATGATGACCAGCATCAGCCAATAGAGAAGATGATGTGCAACGATTCCTCCAATCCGCTCCCATGGCGCGCCGGTAATGGCGGGCTTCACATTGATACCCGTCCATAAGAGCCTAAACAGAAGCAGCGCCAACATCAGCATGCCGATGCTTTGATGAAGATCAGGCGCCCTGTGATACCAGGCGTCATAATAGTCCAGGCGCCTTATCCACACGCCTAAACCAAACAGACCGAAAATAACCACCGCCATGATCCAGTGCAGGACAATTGAAACCCAACCATAGCGCTGAACTGTATTCATCAGCATGCCAGACCCCGATAAAGCAAGGCCACGAGGCGTTTCAGATCGACCTCAAGCAGAGGCAACTCATTCTGTTTAAGGTTGACGGGATTGTTGTAACGAAGCGTGGCCTGATGGATATCGTAAGCGGTCTGCCTGGCATCACAGGCGGAAAACCGGCCCTCCTCCACGCCTCGCTCAATGATGCCGGCCAGCGCAACAATGACCCGGGCCTCAAAATCAAGCAGCATTTTACGATGACGCGTGTTGACCAGACCCATCAAGTCAAACAGGTGGCGGGTTCCGGCGTAATGTCTGTGTCCGATCCGCAACCGGGTGAGAAGAAACGCCGACAGGGCATTCAGGGCATCGTTCTCTCGTTTCGCCGCATCAATACCCGCTTCGAGTTTGGCGACCAGTAGTTTTTCCGTACTGGCTATCGCAATGGTTTCCTTGTTTTTAAAATACCGATAGAGGTTACCAACACACATATCGCAATCTGATGCGATTTCCGCCATCGTTGTCTTGTTGTAACCGTAATCAGAAAAACGCCTTTCGGCCGCATCGAGGATGGTTGCAGGTATATCCATGAAGCGGCAGTCTACAAATCAATAATGAATATTCAAATATAATATTCATTATTCATGCTACCCTCCCGAATTCACAAGACTCGCCCCGGAGACACGGAAGAAAAAAGAAAGTGCAGATCAAACAGCCAGGATTTTGCAAAAGGCTCTTATGGCTGGTCTAATTGCAGACAATATTATCCTGGAACGATCAGTCAGAGGTGAGCCCTGAGCACTCAGGAAGGCCTAGACCCTTTCAATAATTCAATGCTCCAGGGCACATGATGAAAGAGCTTCCACACAGGAGCAGGTATCGTGCGGCAACAGTGTAAGTTATGAAGATGCTGATTGATTGCGTCCTGCCAGAAATCAGCTCGCAAAGGTAAAGTCGTGGTTTTACCTTTGCTTACAAATCAATCGCTTACGCGCCTTTTCTTTATGGCCATGTTATTGGCAACCACAATGGTGATCGCAGGCAACAGCGGATTTTCTCCCGAATTTCTTACTCAAATTGAACGGCAGTTTGGACATGCGGCCAGACAAAGGGTTTTAGACTGGCAGCAGTTGATTGAATCGCATCAACGCAAGCAGGAAAGCGATTGGGTAATGATCAATGCGGTCAATGAATTTTTCAATCAGATACCGTTCGTATCGGATTTAAAACACTGGCATCGTACTGATTACTGGGCCACGCCTGTTGAGTTTCTAGCCACCGATGGCGGAGACTGCGAAGACTTCTCTATCGCCAAATATTTCACACTCCGTGAACTGGGCGTTCCGGATGAACGGCTTCGTATCACCTACGTCAAAGCCAACCGTCTGAATCAAGCCCATATGGTTCTCGCCTACTATGAAACAGCTGATGGCGAACCATTGATCCTTGATAATCTGATGAAGCGAATCAGGCCAGCCTCCCGCCGCACCGACCTGCTTCCAATTTACAGCTTTAATGGTAAAAACCTGTGGATGTCGAAGGAGCGCGGACAGGGCCGCCGTGTCGTAGGCGGCTCCCAACGCATCAATCTATGGCGCGATTTAACCATCCGTATGCAACAAGAACGCGAACGTGGAAATAGCTTTACCGCTAAAGAAATGACAAAATAAGGAATTAATTATGACTTTATCCCGCCAACTTATCGCCCTGATTTTCATTACCTTTCTGCTTATTTTTTCTGGAACATTCTGGATCAGCATGAATAACACCCGCTCCTACCTTATGCTACAGCTTGCAACCCAGACGCAGAATGCATCAGATTCCCTGGGACTATCGTTGGCGCCTCACCTGCAACGGAAGGATATCGCGGCCATGGACACTATGGTCAATGCCGTATTCGATAGCGGTTACTACAGATCCCTTAAACTCACCACCATGTCCGGTAAAACCTTAATTGAACGTGAAAGCAGCATTCAAATTAAAAATGTGCCATTGTGGTTTATCAATCATCTGAGGCTACAAACCCCGGTCGCTGAATCCATCATCACAACGGGATGGAAGCAGGCCGGACGATTGACGCTGACGGCGCATCCCGGGTTTGCCTATAAGAAACTATGGGACACCACCACCCAAACCTTTGAATGGTCATTACTGGCATTCGTCATTTCCCTGATCTCCGTTCTTTTGATTCTAAAAACGATACTAAGGCCGCTGAATGCGGTCGAAAAACAGGCGCTGGCCATCTGTAACCGGGAGTTTCCCGTGGTGGATGCGATACCTCGCAGCCGGGAACTGAAGCGCGTGGTAACAGCAATGAATCGCATGTCCCGTAAGTTACAAAGCTCAATCACCCTATTAACCGAACGAGCCGAGAAGATGCGTCATCAGGCGTATGATGACGAATTAACAGGACTGATAAATCGCCGTGGTTTTAACGCCATACTCAATAATACGGTAAAGGATCGTGAAAAAGGAGGCGTTGGAGCGCTGGCGCTTATTCGGGTTGCTGATTTTGCGGCATATAATCACCGGTATGGTCATCAAGCCGGTGATGATTTGCTTGTGGATATAACCACGCGGCTTATACAACTGAGTAAACACTTTCAGGACTCGACCGTATCTCGCATTGGCGGCGGCGAGTTTGCCGTCCTTTTGCCACTGGCTGATATCAAAACCGCCACGGAATTTGCTACCGGTTGTTCCAAATCGCTGGAAGAATTGAACGAAAGCATCCAGGCGGATGCCATCGGATACATCGGCATCACGACATTCGAGAACGGCGATAGCCTGACCGATATTCTCGCGGCCGCCGATGCAGCGCAGGTACAGGCTCAACACTTTGGCCCCAACCACTTCCATATTCAGCATAATCGCAATGAAGCACCCGGTAATCAGGCATGGAAAAAATTGATTGAGGATGCTCTTTCACAACAGCATATCAACTTTCTTTCCCAGGCTATCCTCGATCCGCGGCAGCAACCTATCTATCGAGAGGTGCTATTCCGTATCCGTGATAATGAAGGCAAGGATGTTTCCCCTGGAACCTTCGCCGCTATGTCTGAACGCCTGCTACTGCATCGCCGCGTCGATCAATTTGTTATCGAATCAATATTGCATAGACTGAAGCAACAACATGGAATACCACTGGGCGTCAATCTCTCCTTTCGTTCTATTCAAGATGCCGATTTCATGCAATGGCTGGAGAAAACACTTCAGGCGCATCCGGAAAGCACCCATGCTCTGTTATTCGAGTTGACTGAATCAGGGCTATTACAGGCGGGAGATGCGGCCGGATCATTGATTGACCTGGCCCATCGTCATGGTGTTAGAATCGTCATGGAACACTTTGGCGCAAGGCTCAGTTCATTCCAAACGCTGAGAAAAATAAAGCTTGATTTCATTAAACTGGATGGCAGCTACATCCATAACATGAAAAACAATAGTGATAATCAATTTTTCCTGCAAACTGTTACCGATATTGCACATGGACTGGATATTCAGGTGATTGCCGAACAGATTGAAACAGAAGATGATTTTATTGCCGTCAAAGCACTTGGTATCAATGCCATGCAGGGTTACCATTTTGGAGAACCTGAACCGCTATAATTCAGTCGCAGTCGCAGACACTCCAGCGAAGGAACTCGCGGGTCTCCAGCCGTTCCGGACCGGAAAAGAACGCGTCACCGTCGCCGGTTTCGATGATGCGTCCCTCGCACATGAAGATGACCTGGCCTGAGAGCCGTTTGGCCTGCTCAATGTCATGCGTTACACAGAGTATGGGCATATTCTCGGCAAGCTTGCGCAGGGATGATTCAATCAACTGCCTGGAGCGCGGATCCAGTGAGGCGGTAGGCTCATCCAGCAACAGAATGGCCGGAGATAGAATAAGCGCCCGGGCCAGACACAGACGCTGCTGCTGCCCAATGGAGAGCGTTTCGGCCCGGTCATGCAGACGGTGCGCAACCTCATCCCACAACACGGCTTGTCTGAGACATGCCTCCACCTGGCCGGTCCCGATCCGTCTGCGCCGCTTTCTACTCAGGCCAAAGAGGACATTCTCCCGGATCGAACATGGGAATACGGCCGGTTTCTGCGCGATCAGACCCATTTCACTGCGCAATGCATCCCCGCCGCCCGGCCAGTGGCGAACATGACGTCCCGTCAGTCTGATTTCACCGCTCCAGTCACCATACAGGCGGTTCAGGCAGCGAAGCAGAGAGCTTTTCCCCGCCCCTGACGGGCCAATCAGCATCGTTACTCCCCTGACCGGAAGATTAAAGCAGATATCCTTCAATACCGGCTGACCGCCAAGCTCCAGGTTTAGCCTGTCAACGCTCAGACTGACTAGGCCCGGCTTCTTTTCAGAATCCGTCATATCCCTATGCTGTGGCGTAGTGCTCATCTCTCTCCAACCGTGAACCTTGAACCTTCAAACCGCTGAACATCAGTCATTTCACCTTCAGTCTGCGCAAGGCCAGCGCACTCAAACCAAAGAGCAGGACCAGCCCGATCAATACCGTTGCCGAGGCCCAGGCAACATCGACGGCGCGGGGATCCGCCCCCTCCTGCGCCAGATAAAAGATATGCGTCTGCAGGCTGGTCACGGGGGAAAATACCGAATCAGGCCAGACAACGCCAGAAAATACCGTCGCCGTAAACAGGATGGGCGCGGTCTCGGAAAGCGCACGCGCCATACCGAGCAGCAGACCGGTCAGCATGGCGGGCCAGGCCTCGGGCAGCCAGACGCGACGAATCAACCGCGAATCGGAGAGCCCCAGAGCCCGGGCAGCCTCCGTCCGTTCTTTCGGCACGCGCTCCAGGGCATGAGCGGTATTGAGGATCAACAGCGGCAGGATGATGACGCCGAGGATCACCATACCGGCCGCCAGCGACACGCCCCAGTGCAGGATATGCACGAACACAATCAGACCGCACAGGCCATAGACAATGGGCGGAATACCTTGCAAAAGGTGTAGCAGGACCATGATCACCGTTTGCACCCGCGTCCCCGCATGTAGACTGAAATAGAGGGCCACGCCCAGCGCCACCGGCGCCGCCAGCAGACAGGCCCCGCTCATGAGCAGCAGCGATCCACTGATCTGCCCCCAGAGCCCGCCACCCAGACCGAAACCGTTCACACCGCCTCCAGCCAGGACCTGCCAGTTCAACGCCTTTAAGCCCTTGCCGAGGATAAACAACAGACAGGCGGCAGGCAGAATCAGCGCCGGGGCGGCCATGAGTAGCGTGATGATCTTTGCAGTCCGGTTGTTCATCCGTGTGCCTTTTTGGTACCGGTATGCGCCAGCAGGCTGATAGTGATGGTCGTAACGGCCAGCAACAGACCACAGGCCATGAGCGCGGAAAAATGGATGGAGCCGAAGACGGCCTCGCCAATCTCGCGGCCGATACGCGAGGTCAGCGTCTGCGCCGGCTCAAGCAGGTTGTACCACGGGTCGGGAATCCGGTCCATGGAGCCGACGACCAGCATCACGGCCATGGTCTCACCCAGGGCCCGGCCAACGGCAAGCAGGATGCCGGAGCGAATGCCGGGCCAGGCCTGCGGCAACAGCACGCGAAACCGCCGCTGCACCCAGTCCATACCGAGCGCGACCGCGGCCTCCCGCTGTGCGATTGAGACCTGCCGCCATGCATCCTGCGACACACCCAGAACTGCCGGCAGCATCCTGAACTACCATACACAGCCCGCCGCCCACCATCACGGGCCAGTTCACAGAATGAAA
>CAZQZF010000007.1:2839-20330 GCA_964597745.1 uncultured Zetaproteobacteria bacterium | reverse complement strand
TGTTGGGATTGGGTGGCGAGGGCAGGGGAGTGGCATGAGCCGGAAGTCCCCGGTCATACGGGTCATGAGGCCTCACGCCAGGGGGGTTGGTGCCGGCGACTGGTCGAACTGAGGACGGCCAAGACTTCACCGATTCATGTGACGCTGCCAGAGTCCTTAACCCGGCCGTCGGCAGCCAAGAAAGACAGTCAGCACCCTTTCCAGCTTGTGCCGTCGGCCAGATTGGGGCTCTGGGATGGCAGGCATGCCAATCTGCCCTGGCTGCAGGAACTTCCCGACCAACTGGCTGAAGTGGTATGGGACTCATGGGTGGAGGTTCATCCCAAGACGGCTGAAAAACTGGGTGTGGAAACAGGCGATCTGGTCAAGGTGAGCAGTCCCCGCGGGTCAGTGGAGTTAAATGTGCTGGTATTCCCCGGCATCCATCCGGAAGCAGTGGCCATTCCGATTGGGCAGGGACATACCGAATACGGTCGTTATGCCAAGGGGATTGGCGTTAATCCATTGAAAATTCTGGATGCGAAGTTCGATAAGAAAACGGGAGAACTGGCGATGTACGGTACGAATGTCAATGTGACCAAGATTGCCGACAGGGGGCCAATTGTAACCCTGGCGCATGGTGATCTGGTGCTGGAGAGCAATACCAGCAGGCAGGCGGGACGTGAGATCGTCAAGACCGTTACGACCAAACAGTTCAATCGTAATGAAAAGGAGACCTGAGTTATGGCCCTTAAACGCATGCTTGAAAACTGGTCGCGCCTTCGCCAGCGAGACTATTATGCGGACTCCCCCTATATGTGGGGTATGTCCATTGACCTCAATAAGTGTATTGGATGCGGCGCCTGTGTGACGGCCTGCTATGCGGAGAATAATCTGCCAACTGTGGGTAAGGAGAACTGTGGACTCGGTTATTCCATGCACTGGATGCGCTTAGAACGTTACTGGGAGGAGCCTGAAGGAAGTCCGGAAGTTGACCAGAAGGAGGCCAGCGATTTTCCGGAGCGGGGAGCGCATTATATCCCGATGATGTGTCAGCAGTGCAACCATGCTCCATGCGAACCTGTGTGTCCGGTGGCGGCGACCTATCATTCGCCGGACGGGTTGAATACTCAGGTGTACAACCGTTGTATCGGTTCGCGCTATTGCGGCACCAATTGTCCGTACAAGGTGCGATATTTTAACTTCTTCAATTACTGGAAAGACCTGCCGCATCCTTTGGAGATGCAGCTCAATCCGGATCTCTCCGTACGCGATAAGGGGGTTATGGAGAAATGCACCTTCTGCGTGCAGCGTATCCACGGCGCCAAGGATGGGGCCAACGATGAAGGCCACCCGGAACATGTCGAGGATGGCTCCTTACAAACAGCCTGCCAGCAGGGATGTCCGACCGAGGCCATTGTGTTTGGAAACCTTCGGGATCCGGAAAGCCGGGTCGCCAAACTGTGGGAAGAACATAACGTTGAATTGAATCGTCATGAACAGGACAAGCCGGATGATATCCGCGGTTACAGGGTGCTTGAAGAGCTGAACGTGGAACCATGCGTCATGTATCTGGATCGCGTACGCGATACGGAAGCCTAAATTAAAATGGGGACAGTTTACTTTCTTCGGAACGAAAAAGTGAAACTGTCCCCATTTTAATTTTATGAAAGAGGGGGCGGACTGAATGGAAGTCAAAGATACCATGAAAGACATTGAGTGGGCGAAGATTAATGCAGATGTAATGGCCAGCCTGGAGGCGCCCCGAAAGACATTCTGGATAGTGCTCGCCGTCTGCGCCCTCCTTGTCCTGATCGGCGTCTCCGCCGAGGCATATCAGTATAAAGAGGGTCTGGGCGTGGCCTTGATGAATCGACCCCACTATTGGCAGCTCTACATCTCGGACTTCGTATTCTGGATCGGGATGAGTCACTCAGGGACGCTGCTTTCAGCCATCCTGCTGTTGACCAAGGCGGATTGGCGCAAACCGATCTATAGATTTGCTGAGGCCATGACCCTGTTTTCAATTTTGACCGCAGCCATCTTTCCGGTTATTCACCTGGGCCGTGTATGGAATTTCTACTGGGTGATGCCCTATCCCGATCAGCGCGCCATCTGGCCGAATTTTCGTTCGCCGCTGTTCTGGGATGCCGCTGCAATTACCACCTATGCCACGAGTTCGGCGCTGTTTCTGTACATCGGCATGATCCCGGACCTGGCCATCTGCCGTGACAATGTCAGGGGTTGGCGGAAGAAACTTTACAGCACTCTTTCTCTAGGCTGGATGGGGCGCGCCCGTGAATGGACGGCCTTTAGCAAGACTTATCTGCTGATTGCCTGTTTTCTGGTTCCTCTGGCTGTTTCCGTGCATTCCATCGTAGCCGCGGACTTCGCCATGTCCATTATGCCCGACTGGCATATCACATCCTTCCCGATGTACTTCGTGGCCGGCGCTATATATTCCGGTTGCAACGGCATTATCACGTTGTTTGTCATGTTGCGCCATATCTTCAAGTTCGAGGCCTACATGACCACCGAAATTATGGACAAGCTGGCCAAGCTGACCTTCGCCGTCGCCATGTCGTGGAACTATCTAAATTTTGGCGAGTATGCCTCGATATGGTATTCGAACGACATGTTTGAGAAAGAGGTGCTGTGGGAGAAACTAACTGGACCTTATGCCCCGGTGATCTGGACCATGCTGTTCTGCGCATCCATTGCACCGTTCGCCATGGCCTTTAAAAAGGTGAGGCACAGCATGTGGTCCATGTTCTGTTTGTCGTTGGTGATCCAACTGGGTATGTGGCTGGAAAGATTCCAGATCGTGAGTCCGCCGCTGGCCAGCAACCATGAGCCCTGGACCTGGGCCGTCGTCTGGCCGGGAACGGTACAGTTAACAATAACACTGGCGAGTTTTGGCTGGTTTACCATGCTGTTCCTGATCTTCTGCAAGGTCTTCCCCAGCGTATCCATGTATGAAGTGAAGGAGATGGTCTTCCATCGCCGAAAGGCAAGCTCGCGAAGCAAGATGGATGATTTGGCGGCTATCAAGGATGAAGTGGTTCGGACCGAGGAGGGACTGGCATGAGGAGAAGAAAAAAGCACCTGCTTTTCGCCACATTTGAGGATTTTGAAATTGCACGAGATGTTGTCTCAGATCTGAAAGTCCTTGATCTGAAGGAGATGGTGGTCGATAACATCGAGTTGTATTCGCCGATTGAGCATCCTGAGGTGGAAGAGATGCTGGGCGAATTTCATCAGCCGATAGAACGATTCTCACTCTTTGGCGCTCTTTTGGGCGCGTTGGGCGCCTTTCTGCTTGCAGCGGCGGCAGCCCAGTCGATGTTTACCGTACAGCCGCAGGGAGGCAAACCCGTCATTCCACTGCCTGTCGATATCGTCATTACCTACGAGGGATCGATTCTTATCGGCGTGCTGTCCACGTTGGTCGCCTTCTTTGTCTACTCGGGTATGCCCAGGCGGCTGTATAAGTACTATAGCGAAAAGGTGAGCCTCGACCAGATTGGAATTGAAGTGCAGATGCTGCCGGAAAACAGGGAGAAGGTCCGAGCCGTGTTCGAGAAATACAATGCTTCCGAAATCAGGGAAGTCACCCAATGAAAAAGTTTATTCTTCTCCTCTGTATCCTGGCCCTGCCCGCGGCTGCACTGGCCTGGCCATGGTCGCGTGACTTGATGAATCAGCCATCGATCAAGCCTCAGGAGCCTCCGATCAATACCTACCCAAAGGATTCGGTGCCCGTGGGCGGCCTATGGACGAAGGTGGTGGATCGTGATGCGGCCGAGGGGATCAAGAACCCGGTTCCCGCTACTGTCGAATCGATTGCCAAAGGCCGATCCCTGTATATGATCTATTGCCTTCCCTGTCACGGAGAGAGCGGCAAGGGCGATGGTCTGGTTGGCAAGGTGTTTGAAACGCCGCCGGTTGACCTGACGTCGGATTACGTCAAGGACGACCTGACGGATGGTTGGCTCTGGGGGACGATTACCTTTGGCAGCTATATTATGCCGCGTTATGATTATGATATGTCCCCGGCCGAGCGCTGGCATGTGGTTAACTTTATTCGCAATGTACTTGGGAGGCGGATGAGTGTAAAAAGTAAGGGAAAACGCGCCAAGGCGTCTCTGCTTCAAGAGGCGAGGAAGGGCGAGGAGTAGACATGAACTCATATGTAAGCTGGGCCATATTGATGGATAACTTTATGTTTACCCTGTACCTCCCGCTGGCGGCGATTTTCTGGTGCGCGGTGCTGCATCTGTCTAATGGCAAGTGGCGGTATGAAGTGCGCTTTCTCATGTCCTCGGCAACGGCGTTGTTTCCGGTCGGGTTCATACTGTTGCTGATCATTCTCGCCAGCGGCGCCAAGAGCTTTCCCTGGATGGGCGGCGAAACATTTGGTGAACCCCTGAATGGCTGGCATAACATTATCTTTTTCGATCTGCGGCAGGTCATTCTATATCTGGCCGTTTGGGGTTTTTGCGACTATTTTGTTAAATTACAGAAGAAGGAATACCCGAGTGCGCCGCGGGAAGACCGCCGGCGTTTCCGCAATGTGGCGCTCCTCGCCCCCTTCGTGTATTGCATCTATGGCACCATTATCGGCTGGGATTTTGAGATGACCCAGATTCCGCGTTGGTGGAGCCCGATTTACGGTCCTTACCACTTTCTGAGCATGACACGCATGTTCCTGGCATTTTTTATTATCGCCCTGTATGTGTTACGCAAGCGTGACATACTCATGCGTCCGACGCATGACTATGTGTTTAACTACGTAGCGCAACTCGTGCTGGCATTGACCATTGTCTGGACCTATACCTTTTTTATGCAGTATCTGGTCATGTGGTATGGCGACCTGCCGGAAGAGATAATGCGCTATAACAATATGATGGACGGACCGAGCTGGTTCCTGTTCTGGGCCTTTTTCTTCCTGAACTCATTTATTCCATTCCTGATGCTGATTTTCTCAGCCATGCGGCATTCTCCGGCTCTGATGCTGATTCCATCCACCAGTATTCTCATTGGCACTTTTATTGAGCGTTATATGTGGATCATCAGCCCCTATGCCGATGACATCGATCGTACGCCGATGCTTTCCTCCTGGGTTGACGTAGGCCTAACAGCGATTGTCTTTATTGTCGGCTGGTTCCTCTGGAACAGGCGCATGAAGAAGGATGGCCTCTACTGGGAATCCGACGAAGAAACAGGCAAGGAAGGCGCCCCAGCCTGATTTCCCCCCTCCTTTAACTCGTGGAATCTCATGCAAAACGCGCAAGATATTTTACCGCGGAGAACGCAGAGGAAGAAAAGAGGGGAAAGACAGATTCAACCTAGAAAAAGCAGTTGGCCGCACATTCATAGCGCAAGCTCTTGATTCGCTTGGCTATATGAAGAAAATGCTTATCACCAACAAGGTGACGACGCATTTTTTCATTACGCCCTTCAAATCAACATCTTACACTCTGCACGCACTTCCAACTGCTTTTTCTAGGTTCAATCCTTTTTGGTTCCGGCTTCGCCGGGCTGAGTTTATATTTTGCACTGGCTTTCGGAAAGCTCCAGGGTGTTGCCGCAGTCGGGACACTTGCGCCATTGGGGTAGTTCGCTGCTCTTCTCTAAACCAATGGTGACAGGGTGATGGCAGGCCGGGCACTCACCGCTGGCTTCCCTGCCTTCCTCAGTTGATTTCAACTTTCTTGAGGCGGCCACCACGCCCGCGATCAGGAATCCCGGAACAAGGATAAAGTGCGCAATAGGAATAAAGACGCACAGAGCGGCAACGAGCCATATTCCCAACAAGGATTTTGCCGCCCGAATCTTCTGCTCTCGCAGTGAGAAGGCCTCAATGTGCATGACCGCCCGGGTAGGTTCACAGGCTTTGGATTTAAGCAGAATGTTACGTGTCAGTTGTTCCGGCATGGGACTGTTAGCTCCTCCTTTGTTTGATTGGGAACCATTACCAGCGGTCTTTTACGCCGGGTCAGTAACGCCGGCAGTGAGATACCAGGCAAGGGTTCAAGCGCGTGCTCCGGACACAGGCTGATACAGCGCTGGCACCCTATGCAGACATCAGGTCTGAATTCAAGAATCTTGTTTGCTCCGAATTCCCTGATACTGAGCGCCTCGGTCGGGCACTTCTCTACGCATTGACTACATGCGGTACAACGGGCATCGGCTTGAATGGCGCCAAGAGGAATGGATGACATGGTTGGGACCGGCGTAAAATTGACCTGCAGGCGTGGTAATGCCCGCAGGAAAAGCTGGAGGCGAACGGGGAGTCTGGCGGCAGGTGCTGTTCCTTCTGAATGCGTATCCTGCTGTACCTGGTTAGCGGTTTGACCAATTTGTGCAACGGCCATAATCGCGCCCTGGGTGATGGAGGGGATCAGGTTGCGAAAGAATGTGCGGCGCTCCGGTTCGGATACGTGTTTTCTTACCGCAGGCGCTTTTTTTTGGCTGGATATGTCCAGATGCACGCCCAGAGATTGGTTCAGTGTGGCATAGTCTCTTTCAGTTTGTTCCATCATCCGTGCGCCATGATGGACAGGGCAGGTATCGCATTGGCTAATACCGTCAGGATGCAGGGTCCGCACGCCCTCGGCAGCCAGGCAGGCCAGCATAAGAGGGTCCCATTCGGCATGGCAGCCAACGTGAATGTCGGCAGCACGCGAATCGGTGGCCCCACATGCCGCTGTCAGTGTCGTGTTGCCATTGAGTACGGCGGCACTCGCCTTGTCTACGATCAGCTGGGGGTTCACATTCTCATGGAAAATCGCATCAATGGGGCAGATGGCGACGCAGGCCATGCAGGCGGTACAGCGAGTTTCATCCAGTTGGGGTATAAGATTCGGATCAAGGGTGATGGCATCCGATGGGCAGACGTCATGACAGCGTTCGCATCCGGCCCCACTCGCCGAGGAGGTTTGGACATACGCGTTCAGACAGTTTTTCTGGTGGATATCCGGTCGTTTAACCATAATGAAAGCTTGCCACAGGGCCATTGATGATGCCATCATTACTACCGAGCCAATTGCAATGATGGTGATGGAGGGGGAGCAGGCATGGCCGAAGATTCGGTTGATCGTAAGCGCAGAAATCTCCTGTGGGGCGTGGCATCCGGATTAGGCGCTGCGGGCGCGGCTGCCGCTGTTATTCCATTTGTGAGTGCGATGCAGCCTGCTGCTGATACATTGGCCGCGGCAGTGACGGAATTTGACGTCTCCACGGTTGAACCGGGCATGATGAAAACGATTGCGTGGCGTGGCCAACCTGTTTTTATCATGCACCGCACCCCTGAAATGTTAAAGCTTTTGCATGGGCATGATAATCTGTTGCGCGACCCGCTATCCCGTGCGATTCCCGAGGTTCGGGCGGACTGGATGATGACGCATGAGCAACGCGTTACGCGTGCAATCAAACCTGAATATCTCGTGATCAGCGGTGTTTGCACCCATCTTGGTTGCATTCCAACATTTAAGCCGACGCCGGGGCGGCAGGATTGGGGCGATTCGGTGCCCAAGGGGTGGCCCGGCGGATGGCATTGCGCCTGCCATGGCTCCTACTACGATTTGTCAGGACGCGTCTTCAGGCATGTGCCGGCACCCTACAATCTGTACATCCCTCCCTATAAGTACGTCAGCGGCGCCACGATTCTGATTGGTTAGCGTCTTGTATGATTAGAAAATTACTCGACGCACCCCTGGCTCAGTGGGTGGATGAACGTACGCATCTGGTGCGCTACATCCGTTTTCATCTCATTGATTATCCGACGCCGAAGAACCTGAATTACTGGTATGCATTCGGCTCCATTGCGCTGGTAGTTCTGATCATCCAGATTGCTACAGGCCTGTTTCTGGCTATGGATTACAAGGCCTCGGCGATTTCATCCGGCGGCGGCTTTTCCGTAGCCTTTGATTCGGTGGAGCGCATTATGCGCGATGTCAATTATGGATGGCTGCTTCGCTACATGCATGCCGTTGGCGCATCCGCCTTTTTCTTTGTGATTTACGTTCACATGGCGAGGGGCATGTATTATGGCTCCTACAAAAAACCGCGCGAATTTTTATGGCTCATGGGCATGTTTATTCTGGTATTCATGCAGTCCATCGTGTTTTTCGGTTACCTGCTGCCATGGGGGCAGATGTCATTCTGGGGCGCGACGGTGATTACAAACATCATTGGTTCGATACCCGGTATCGGCCACTGGTTGTTACAACTGGTGCGCGGCGGTTTTTCGGTAGGCGATCCCACGTTAAGCCGTTTTTTTACGTTTCATTTCCTTTTTCCCGTACTTTTAGGAATCGTGGCGCTCTGGCATATAATGGCTTTGCATGTGTCGCATTCCAATAATCCAACGGGTGTGGATGTAAGCGAGAAAAACATTATTCCATTCCATCCGTACTATACAGTGAAGGATTTGTTTGGCATTGGCCTGTTTCTGATTATTTATGCCTATTTTGTATTCTATCAACCCACAGGTTTCGGGTTGATCATCGAAACGAACAACTTCAATCCGGCTAATCCGATGCATACGCCCGCGGACATTACGCCTGTCTGGTATCTGACGCCGTGGTATGAAATCCTGCGTATTGTGCCGAATAAAATGCTCGGTATTGTCAGTATGGCGTTTGCCTTTATCTGTCTGTTTCTGCTTCCGTGGCTGGATCGCTCGCCAGTGCGTTCGGCGCGATACCGCCCGGTTTACCGGGTGGTATTGCTTGTATTTTTTGCATCCATTGCAGTGCTGGGTTATTGCGGCCATCATACAGTGACGCCGGTGTTGACATTGATCGGGCGCACTGCCGCGGCAGTATATTTCAGCTTTTTCCTGATCCTTCCATTTATCCACAGGTTCGAAAAAACGAAACCCCTGCCGGAGAATATTTGATATGAAAACGGCATGGCTTGCGTTGCTGGCATGGATTGTGGTTTCAACAGCAGGCATGGCCCTGGCGGAAGGGGGACAGGCATTGAAGCCTGTCAGCATTATGCTGGATCAGGCGACCCTGCAAAAGGGGCTGCACGTATTTACCGATGTTTGCATGGGTTGCCATTCATTGCGCTACATGACGTGGAAGAACCTGATGGATTATCCGGAGATTGGCATGACCCGCAAGGATGTGGACGAACTTCGCGGCGATGCGCCGCTGACCGCCCGCATGCTTACCCCTCTCCCGGAAGAAGATGCCATGGTGAGCTATGGTATTGCGCCGCCGGATCTGTCGGTTATGGCAAAGGCGCGTGAAGGCCACGGCGCTTATATCTATTCACTGCTGACCGGTTATGAGCATGATCCGAAAGGCCGCATTCCCGACGGGAATTACAATGTTTATTTCCCTGGGCGTCGAATAGCCATGTCCGATCCCCTGGGTTGGTTCGAGCATGATCCGGGGGATGAAGAGGATCTCAAGGAGCAGGCTCGCGCTATATCGTCATTCCTGGCATTTGTCAGTGATCCCCACCAGCAGAAACGCAAAAGGATTGGCATGTGGGTGCTGATCTTTCTTGTGATCCTAACGGCTGTGCTTTACGCATTGAAACAGGAAGTCTGGAAGGATATCAAGCACTAAACAACCCTCGACTTGTAGTCGAGGGTTGTTTAGTGCATTGTCTGACCGGATAAAGGGCACCCATCTTTGACGATGGTTTGCAACGCGAACGTTTCCTGGCGCCAAAGGCGGGAAACTGCACGGTAGGCCTTTTTTATCTGTCGGCCTTCCTGAGATAGGCGATAATGTCCTGAATATTATCCGCTAAAAGTTTAGCTACTTTCTCCCCGGCGCGATTCACATGTCTGCCGTGGCGGATGCGAAGATCCAGCATATGATCGCTAATATCTGCGATACGCATGTTGGGCCTCGCAATATTGCCACTCAAACGTATTTCTTTTGCAGTGTTATGGCAGGAACGGCAGTTCTTTGCGTACAGCCTCCTGCCATTTTCAGCGTTTGCTTTGTACCGCAGACCGAAAACATAGTTAGCAATATCGACGATATCGGTGTTGGAAAGCTGGTGGCGTTTGCTGGTCATCACGGTTCCCGGACGTCCATACCGCATTGTGCCTACGATGCCTTCCAGATTCAGTTTGCTATAAACGAGATTTTTGGCGCCAATAGTAGCTCTGGCTCGCCCATCCTTGCCATGGCAGGCAGCACATATGGCCAGGAATCGTTTTTTGCCATTGGCTAAATTCGGCTTGTAATCCAGACTTTTGATGTAATCAATCACCGCTTCAATTTCCAGGGGACCGAGCGAATATTTCTTGGGCGTCATCGTCGTCTTGTACACGCCATAGGTGATGAAGCGGCGCAGTTCGTCGCGCTCGACCACGTTGGCAATGGCACGCAGATTTGGAGCAGGAAAAGGCTTCAGTGTCTTGCCATACTCACTCCATGTTCCATCCTTACCATGACACTTGGCGCAGTTGGCTTCGAATAATGCCTTACCATTCATCGCGTCAATAGCCAGGGCAGGCTTAATGGCGATGAATACGCCAAGGATGAAAGCAAAGATAAATATTGTACGTCGCATATATTCCCCGTCACTACACGATGACCAGTCAGCTTGGAGAGCGTAGTAACCTCACAGAATCATCGGGATTGTTTTGATAAAATGTATTCCACCAGTGCATCAATTTCCGCCTCCTCCAGTTTCTTGCTAAATTTAGGCATCATCTTTCGGCCATTGATAATGGTTGCCTTCAACACCTCAGGGTTAGAATTCATGCTTTTCAATGCCGGGCCGATCCTTTTCTTGTCTACGGCATGGCACATTGCGCATTTCTTCTTGAATAGTTTGCCTCCGTCAACCTCTGCCATGGCAGCTTGAGCGCTCAGTGCGAAAAAAAAGCCGACAATAACCAGTGAAGCTATCTTTTTCATGATTATTTCTCCTGATAATAGAACTAATTCTCGATTGGCATGGCCTTGGGTTTGTAGAACCACATTTGATACAGGCTGACCATGATCTGTATGCCGATGGAAAGAATCAACAATCCCCCGCCAATAACTACGGCATAGGCAAAACCGGGTACGATCTTGGTTGCAAACCACGAAAGAATATCGGTCAACATGGCCAGAAAGGGGATAGCCACCGTTACGCGCTTCACCATCATCGGCATTTCGCACAGAATAAAGATACGCCCCAGGAAGAACAGGATAAAAGAGATGCCAAACAGGTGGATATGTGAAACGCGCACCAGATTCTGAATCGAGGCGCCGGTATCCGTTTCCGCCAGCTTTACTACCGCCTCATAGGAGGTCAGCGGCGGCAGATCCAATCCGGCCTCCTCGGAATGGCACATGATGCAATATTTGTTGAGGATGGGCGCTACCCTGGTTTTGAACTCCTGCCGCTTCTGGCCGTGCTCAATCCAGTCGAAGATCACCTTCCGCTTCTCGGGAATGGAAAGGTTGCCGGCCATCGGACCGCTCAATGCCGCGCCCAGGCGGGTTTTCTGATGTGAACCATAGTAGGCGATACGGATATCATCTACGCTCAGGCCCGGCTTGCCATCCTGGCCCGCATGGGTGTAAAAGATATAAACGACGGCGAACAGAGTGCCAATACCGATAGCAATCAGGAACATGGTATCCAGAATTTTCTCGCTGATGGAGGCGTCGGAGAAGCGGCGGTATTTTAGCATAAAAGTGGACTCTCAGAAGAACAATAGAGATTGTCGGCAAGATAGGGAATTGAACCTATTGCGTCAACAGGGATAGCTTGCTTTAAATTTGTTGCAATAAGGCCGGGAGGTTATTCTCCGGTTCTGTGCTTGGACTGGCCGTTGATTTGCTTGTAGGATCGAATCTGTTGCCGACAGGAGGTGCGTATGTTTGGCTTGGGAACGACGGAACTGATTCTTATTCTGGTCATTGTTGTTATATTCTTCGGGGCTGGAAAATTACCGGAAGTTGGGGCCGGCATTGCCAAAGGCATTCGAAACTTCAAAAAGAACCTGGGGGAGCAGAAAAAGGAAGAGAGCAATGAAGATGTCATTGAAATCCAGGACAGACACCCTCTGGATGATGAGCAGAAAAAGAATAATTCCAGCGAGAGTAGTTGATACGAGGTTTTTCCAGCCTGGAAATGGAACAATACGTCAATGCTTTTAATTAAGCCCCTTCCCTCCATAATTTCAGATGAATTTCTAATTTTCGGATTCTTCAGCGAAGACGCGTCAAGCTCCGTGAAAAACAGGGAGCGCATGAGTGCCTGATATCGGTCTGACGGAACTGATTATCATTGGTCTGGTTCTGTTTCTGGTCGTGGGTCCGGAAAGGTTGCCGGAGTTCTTCGGCCAGGTGGCTGGAATGGTCCGCAATGCCAGGGAGTGGATCAATGAGACCAAACGGATGGTCAGGCAGGAAGCGGATGCGCTTCGAACCCCGATTGTTCAGACTCGTGATGTTATGCAGGACGAGATCAAACATGTTGCGGATGATGTGGCGGGTGGCCTGGGCAGGGAAGTTGATGAACTGCATAAGGCCGACCAGGCCCTGAAAGAGGGACGGTTGTCCGATGTTCCGAGGGAAGAGGTTCCGGCCGGAGAAGAGACGGGCGAAAGCAAAGGCAGGGATAACGGGAAGGCATCAGTGCAGTCACGCAAAAAAACAGGTGGTACGGAATAGCCGTGAGCCGGACTGGCCCAATGGCGGGAATCGCATCCCATCTGCTTGAACTCAAGAAGCGGTTAACCATTGCTATTGCAGCCTACCTTATTGGCGTGCTCGTACTTATGAATTTTACCGATCAAATTTATGCCTTTATTTCCGCTCCCCTGATAGAGGCGCTGCCGCCAGGTTCATCCATGGTATTCATTGGCGCTCCGGATGTTTTTTTTACCTATCTTAAGGTGGCGCTGATTGCCAGTCTCTTTGCCACTGCGCCAATTACCTTTTATGAAATATGGGCCTTTGTTGCTCCCGGGCTCTACAGACATGAACGCAACATCTTTCTGAGCTATTTTTTTTCCAGTATTGGCCTGCTTATCGCGGGAGGCGCTTTTGGCTATTACGCGGTTTTCCCACTTGCCTTCAAATTTTTCCTCGGATTTGCCAGCGATCAAATTCAGGCCCTGCCCGCGGTCAAGGAATATCTCTCCTTTGCGTTGAAGTTGCTGTTTGCATTCGGTCTTAGCTTTCAGATACCGATTGTGTTGATGTTGCTGGCTCGCATGGGGTTGGTCGATCCGGATAATCTGGCAAAGAAGCGCCGTTACGTGGTGGTATGGGCCTTTATTTTCGGGGCGCTTCTGACCCCGCCTGATGCGGTATCACAGGTACTTCTTGCCGTACCGATGCTGGGCCTGTTTGAGATTGGGCTGTTGCTGGCCAGGTTGGGAGTGAAGCGTGCGGCCAAGCTCAAGATGGCGGCTGATAAGTAATCTTGACCAGTTTTCGTGTGCTGCCTACACTCTCCAGACTATTAGGGTAGGGAGATATTCATTTCATCCATGCGTGAATTCGAGAAAATAAAACGTCTTCCTCCCTATATATTTGCGGTTGTCAACAAGCTGAAGATGGAATTGCGCCATGCCGGGCGCGATATCATCGATCTCGGCATGGGCAATCCTGATCAGCCGACTCCCCAACACATTGTTGATAAGTTGTGTGAAGCCGCTCAGGACGGCCGCAACCACCGCTATTCCATGTCCAGGGGCATACCGGGTCTGCGCCGCGCCGTCTGCGCCTGGTATAAGCGCCGTTTTGACATTGATCTGGACCCGGAGACCGAGGCCATTGCCACGATTGGTTCCAAGGAGGGGCTGGCGCATCTGGCCGTGGCCATAACCTCTCCGGGTGATCTGGTGCTGACGCCGAATCCGGCCTATCCGATTCATCCCTACGGGTTCATCATTGCCGGGGCGGACATCCGGCATGTGCCGATGGGGCCGGGACGCGATTATTTCGAGGATGTACAGAAGGCGGTCCGTGATTCATGGCCCAGGCCGAAGATCCTTGTGGTTAATTTTCCATCCAACCCAACGGCTCAGGTCGTGGATCTGGATTTTTATATCAAGCTTGTGGCCTTTGCCAGGGAAAACGGCCTGATTGTGATTTCGGATATTGCCTATGCCGAAATATGCTTCGACGATTACCGTTGTCCATCGATTCTGCAGGTGTCTGGCGCCAAGGATGTGGCCGTGGAGTTTTATTCACTGAGCAAGAGCTACAATATGCCCGGATGGCGCATGGGCTTTATGGTCGGCAATGCCGAAATTGTGGCGGCGCTGGCCAAGATCAAGTCCTATCTGGATTATGGCACCTTTCAACCCCTGCAGATAGCATCCTGTGCGGCGTTGAATGGGCCCCAGGAGTGTGTCGAACAGATTCGGCTGATGTATCAGTCCCGCCGCGATGTGATGATTGACGGCCTGCACAAGATGGGATGGATGGCTGAAAAGCCGAAGGCCACGATGTTTATCTGGGCCGAGATCCCTGATGCCTTCAAGACAATGGGATCACTCGAATTTTCCAAGCAGCTATTGGCCGGGGGCGGGGTTGCCCTGTCGCCGGGTATTGGCTTTGGTGAATACGGCGATCACTATGTACGCATCGCCCTGATTGAAAACGAACATCGGATACGGCAGGCCCTTCGCGGCATGCGGCATTTTTTGAATGCTGGAAGCTGAATAAATAGAACTGATGAAGAATTTAACTTTACGCCCTTGTGGGTAATGAATTGGAGTTTTTACATGAGTGAAATTCGAATTGGTTTGCTGGGTATGGGAACCATTGGCACAGGCGTGGCCCGCATTCTGATTGAGAAACAGGATCTGATAATGCGCAGGCTGGGCAGGCGCGTGCAGCTGTCAGCAGCGGCGGATAAGGATATTGCCCGCGACCGCGGAATTGATTTCTCCGGCGTTCGGCTTTGCGCGGATGCGGCGGACATTATTGCCGCCGATGATGTTGATCTGGTGGTGGAGCTGATCGGAGGCTATGAGCCGGCGCGAAGCTTCGTCGCGACAGCCATTGAACAAGGTAAACATGTCGTCACGGCGAATAAGGCTTTGGTTGCCAAGCATGGCGAGGAGTTGTTCCCAATGGCGGAGGAAAAGGGCGTGGCCATTGGTTTTGAGGCCGCCGTCGGCGGTGGTATGCCATGCTTGAAAGCTCTGCGCGAAGGTCTTGCGGCCAATGCCATCGAATCGGTTTACGGCATCCTGAACGGCACCTGTAATTATATTCTGACACGTATGGAGAATGAGGGCGCCGCCTATGCCGATGTTCTCCGCCAGGCTCAGGAGCTGGGTTATGCCGAGGCCAATCCAACCTTTGATGTCGAAGGGATTGATACGGCCCACAAGCTCTCCATTTTGGCCGCCATGGCCTTTGGCTCGAAGATCAGTTTTGACGATGTGTTTACCGAGGGGATCAGCCGTATCAGCGCCGCCGATATCGAATCGGCTCACGAGCTGGGCTATCGCATCAAGCTGCTCGGTATTGCTAAGCCTCATGGCCGGAATGGTATTGTCGAACAGGTTGAGATGCGCGTGCATCCGACGCTGGTGCCGTTGGACGTGCAGATTGCACAGGTTTCCGATTCCTACAATGCAGTCATGGTGTCCGGTGATTTTGTTGAGCATACCATCTGTTTTGGCCGTGGCGCCGGTGAGCGGCCAACTGCATCCGCTGTCGTTGCTGACATCATCGATATCGCCCGTGTTTGTTCGCCGGATACAGGCAGCGGGGTGTCGCAGTTGGCGCCGCCCATGGGTTTTATTCCCTCCGAGCGAAAGGCTCTGCCGACCCTGCCGATGGCGGATGTGTCGTGTGAGTATTATCTGCGCCTGATGGTTAAGGATCAGCCTGGAGTGATCGCGTCTGTATCCTCGATTCTGGCCGATCACCGGATCAGTCTGGAGGCCGTCATGCAGAAAGAACGCAGTCAGGCACAGGCTGTACCGGTCATCATGCTGACGCATGAAACCAGCGAGGGAAATCTGCAGGCAGCCATCAGCCGCATCACACAGCTTCCCAGCGTGAAAGAGGATGTGCTAATTTTACGTAAAGAATCTTTTGGAGCTTAGCCGTGCCACGTTATGAAGGTGTGATTAACCGTTACCGTGCATTTCTGCCAATTGGCAAAAGTGATGCCGTCATTACCCTGTATGAGGGTGCTACGCCGTTGCATGAGTCGCTGAATTTGCGCAATGCGATCAACCCGGAACTGAACATATTTCTTAAATTCGAAGGCCTGAACCCCACCGGTTCGTTCAAGGATCGTGGCATGACGATGGCCGTCACTCAAGCCTACAATGAGGGATCGCGCAAGGTTATTTGCGCCTCCACCGGCAACACCAGCGCCTCGGCCGCGGCCTATGCCGCCAATTGCGGCATGAAGGCCTATGTGTTGATTCCGGACGGCAAGATTGCGCTTGGTAAACTTTCGCAGGGCATGCGCTATGGCGCCAAGGTCATTCAGATTCGCGGCAATTTCGATGATGCACTGGAGCTGGTTCGGACTATCTCCGCGGACGGCTCGATTACGCTGGTCAATTCCGTCAATCCCTACCGTATTCAGGGGCAGAAGACCGCGGCCTTCGAAATTGTGGACGAGCTTGGTTTTGCGCCGGATTACCACGCGCTTCCCGTCGGCAATGCGGGCAATATCACGGCCTACTGGATGGGGTACAGGGAATACTTTGATAAGCGCATCAGCAGGAGCCTGCCGAAGATGATTGGTTTTCAGGCGGCGGGTGCGGCGCCCATTGTTAACGGCGCCCCGGTTGAAAATCCGGAAACTATTGCCACCGCCATTCGTATCGGCAAGCCGGCTTCGTGGAAACAGGCCGAGGCCGCGCGCGATGAATCCGGAGGTTGCATTGAGGCCGTGACTGACGAGGAGATCCTGCAGGCCTACGATATGCTGGCTTCGCTGGAAGGTGTCTTCTGTGAGCCGGCATCGGCGGCCTCGGTGGCCGGTGTCATCAAGCTAAACAAGGCCGGACGCTTCAAAGCGGGTGATAAAATTGTCTGCACCCTGACCGGCAATGGCCTGAAGGATCCGGACACGGCCATGCTGGATGTCCCCAGTCCTGTCACCATTGATGCCACCGAAGATGCGGTCCGGAAGGTGCTTGATTAAGAGCTTCTTGCATTGATATTGGTCAGCGATGGTTTGAGCCGTTCTGGTTCAGAGCTAATCATTCATCCACGGTTGCTATCCTGGCAGGAAGAGATAAACAGATGTAAAAGAATATGGTTTTCGTCTCCTTATAAAACACCGCTGGAATGGTATTCCGAAATTGCGGGCCAGCCCTCCTCAGCATTGCTGGCGGCTCAATGCAACGATATTCCGGCGGATACAAATCAGTGCTGGGTGGCTTCGCCATATCACGCCATGGTGGGGCATAATGCGGTTCGGGTGACCCCCGAAGGCCAGTTTCCCTGGATGCCGGAGGATGCCGGTTACCTGTGTGAGATACTCAATCCACTCCTGGCTGATGAGGGCATGCAACTGATGGCGGTCGGCGCGGCCCTGTTGCTGA